>NZ_OZ287968.1:3300000-3567539 GCF_965650455.1 Kushneria halocnemicola | reverse complement strand
TTGAAAACCAGCTGCGCTTTCAGGACGGCGTGACCGCCACTGAAGACGACATTCAGGCACTGGTGGACTGGCAAAAGGAAGGCCGCTCCACGCGCGAGATCGGCTACCGCCCGGCCCGCGTTCTGATGCAGGATTTCACCGGCGTTCCCGGCGTTGTCGATCTTGCCGCCATGCGCGATGCGGTGGCCAAACTGGGCGAAAAGCCCTCTCGCATCAACCCGCTGTCGCCGGTGGATCTGGTCATCGACCACTCGGTCATGGTTGACGATTACGGCAACCCGCAGGCGTTTGAAGACAACGTCAAAATCGAGATGCAGCGTAACCTCGAGCGCTACGAGTTCCTGCGCTGGGGTCAGCAGGCCTTTGACAACTTCAGCGTCGTACCGCCCGGCACCGGCATCTGCCACCAGGTCAACCTCGAGTACCTGGGCAAGTCGGTCTGGACGAAGGAAGAAGACGGCAAAACCTTTGCCTTCCCCGACACCCTGGTCGGCACTGACTCCCACACCACCATGATCAACGGTCTGGGCGTTCTGGGCTGGGGCGTTGGTGGTATCGAAGCCGAAGCCGCCATGCTGGGCCAGCCGGTTTCCATGCTGATTCCGGAAGTCATCGGCTTCAAGCTCGAAGGCAAGCTCAGAGAAGGCATCACGGCCACCGACCTGGTGTTGACCGTGACCCAGATGCTGCGCAAAAAGGGCGTGGTCGGCAAGTTTGTCGAGTTCTATGGTGATGGCCTCAAGGATCTGCCGCTGGCCGACCGTGCCACCATTGCCAACATGGCGCCCGAATACGGCGCGACCTGTGGTTTCTTCCCGATCGACGATGAAACCCTGAACTACATGAAGCTCACCGGGCGCAGCCAGGAGCAGATTGAACTGGTGCAGGCCTACGCCCAGCAGCAGGGCCTGTGGCGCGAGCCGGGCCACGAGCCGATCTTCACCGACACCCTGTCGCTGGACATGGACATTGTCGAGGCAAGCCTGGCCGGCCCCAAGCGTCCGCAGGACCGCGTCGCCCTGACCGACATGAGCGCCACCTTCGAGAAGCTGCTGGCCGATCAGTCTCAGGACGCGCCGTTGAAGGAAGAAGGCCGCTGGCAGAGCGAAGGCGGCAACACCGCGCCCTTTGTCGACAATAGTTTCAACGAAGATCCCAACATCGAGCACCGCGGGCACAAGTTCCGCCTGCAGGATGGCGCGGTCGTCATTGCCGCCATTACCTCCTGCACCAACACCTCCAACCCGAGCGTGTTGATGGCAGCAGGTCTTGTGGCCAAAAAGGCCGTCGAAAAGGGTCTGACCAGCAAGCCGTGGGTCAAGACCTCGCTGGCCCCCGGCTCCAAGGTCGTGACCGACTATCTGGCCACCGCCGGTTTCCAGGAGCCGCTCAACGCGCTGGGCTTTAACCTGGTCGGCTATGGCTGCACCACCTGTATCGGCAACTCCGGCCCGCTGCCCGAGCAGATCGACACCGTCATTCAGGACGACAACCTGACGGTCGCCTCGGTCCTGTCGGGCAACCGTAACTTCGAAGGCCGCATCCATCCGCTGGTCCAGACCAACTGGCTGGCGTCACCGCCCCTGGTCGTGGCCTACGCGCTGGCCGGCAACGTGCGCCTGGACATCTCGAAAGAGTCGCTGGGCAACGACAAGGAAGGCAATCCGGTCTATCTCAAGGACATCTGGCCGTCCCAGAAAGAGATTGCCGAGGCTGTCGAGCGCGTGCGCAGCGATATGTATCGCAAGGAGTACGCCGAGGTCTTTGACGGCGACGAGACCTGGCAGTCCATCGACATCACCCCGGGTGAAGTCTACGAATGGTCGAAGGACTCCACCTATATCCAGCATCCGCCCTTCTTTGAAGGCATGGGTCGCGAGCCGGAACCGATCCAGGACGTCAAAAACGCCAGCGTTCTGGCCAAACTGGGTGACTCGGTGACCACCGACCACATCTCCCCGGCCGGTTCCATCAAGCCTGACAGCCCGGCAGGTCGCTATCTGCAGGAGCGCGGTGTCGAGGTCAAGGACTTCAACTCCTACGGCTCACGTCGTGGTAACCACGAAGTGATGATGCGCGGCACCTTCGCCAACGTGCGTATCCGCAACGAGATGCTCGACGGCGTCGAAGGCGGCATGACCCGCTACGTCCCGAACGGCGAACAGATGGCCATCTACGATGCCGCCATGAAGTACGCCGAAGAAGGCACGCCGCTGGTCATCATCGCCGGCAAGGAATACGGCACCGGCTCCTCGCGTGACTGGGCCGCCAAGGGCACGCGTTTGCTGGGTGTACGCGCCGTCATCGCCGAGTCCTACGAGCGCATCCACCGCTCCAACCTGATCGGCATGGGCGTTCTGCCCCTGCAGTTCCCGGAAGGTGAAGACCGCAACTCGCTGGGCATGACCGGTGACGAAACCATCAGCATCTCGGGTCTGACCGATCTGACGCCGGGCGCCAGCGTGAAGGTCGCCATTACCTTTGCCGATGGCAATACCCGAGAGCTCGACGCGCTGTGTCGTATCGACACCGTCAACGAGCTGGAGTACTACCGTCACGGCGGTATCCTCCACTACGTGCTGCGCAGCATGCTGCCGAAGTAAGCCCTCGTTTCTGCCAGATCAAAAGGCCCCATCCGAGGATGGGGCCTTTTTTGTGCAATCACATATAGCGGATCAGTTCGACAGGGCCACCTGTCGGCGGGCCCAGAGCCACAGCTCAACGACGGCCAGCAGCATCAGCGCATAGCCCAGCGTCTCGATGCCCTCTTCCACCGTGGACTTGATCTCGTAGATGTACTGCGCCTTCATGATGGCTTCCCAGAAGATCCCTCGACCCATCAGGCGCGAGAAAACATACAGCGTCAGCATGCCGCTTAAAAAGAGCCCGAAGGACATCTGCTGCATGTAGCGGGTGCATTCATCCAGGACGTGATGGCGATAGCGCACCAGATACACCAGTGCCGGCACCAGCACCAGTGTCACCAGCCACTGCCACAGCCCGTCGAACACCCGATCAAACAGAAAATCCTGTTCGCGGATCAGTGACGCCAGCAAAAAGGCAAACATCAGCACGGAGCCGTGGCGATAGACACCCATCCCGCGAATTTTCCAGAGAAACACCAGACTGATCGAAAGCATGACGGTCTGGGAAATTTCGGCGAATGAGGCTTCGGTAAACTGATCATCAAGGGCTTTGGGCAGGGCGTCCCAGTACATGCACTGACAGATCAGCGCAATAAAGAAGAGATAGGCAACGTAGCGATAGATGCTGTTGAGCGTCTGTCGGCGCTCGGCAGGGGTTGAAGATATTGAATCTGACATGAAACTTCCGACAATCATAAGCGTGTTAACAAGTCATTATAGCGCTCCATCATCACGAAAGGCTGAAAAATTCATGAAAATGCAACATGCATCATGAACCGTTGATCAGTATGGACGCGGAGATGCCCGCCGGGCACCTCCACGCTCATCATCCTTGTTAACAACGCCATTCAGCAGCCGCTGACGGCCGGACGCGCCGGCTGATCGAAAAAGAAGGGTCTGAGTTTGACACCCACCATGTTGCCGGCGAAGGCAAAAACCATCCAGACCCAGCCGTGCAGGCTGCCCGAAGCGATACCGCTGAAATAGGCGCCGATATTGCAGCCAAAGGCGATGCGCGCGCCGTAGCCCAGCAGCACCCCACCGATGACGCAGGCGGCCAGCGAACGCGCCGGAATTTTAAAACTGGGTCGAAACCTGCCGGCCAGCGCCGCCGCCAGCATCGCACCCAGCACGATGCCGATATTCATGACGCTGTTGATATCGTTCCAGATGCTCTGATCCAGTGCACTGGCATTGCCGGGCTGCTGCCAGTAGCTCCACTGCCCCGGATCAATTCCCACGGCCTGAATGATCTTGGCCCCCCAGAGCGCAAAGGCTGACGTGATGCCCCAGGGCTTGCCGGCCAGTGCCAGCGTGGCAAAGTTGAGCAGGGCCAGCGCGACGGCACCGAAAAGCAGCGGCCAGGGGCCACGCAGCCAGCGCGCCGTGCCGCGACGCTCGGCCGGCACGGCCGCCGCTTCCAGGTTGCCATGCCGACGCCGCTCAAGCCACACGGTCAAAGCGGCAATCAACGTAAACAGCACAAGGCTTGTCGCGATCCCGGGGCCGGCCCCCAGCTCGACCAGTGATACCGGTTCGAACGCCGGGAGCGAGGCCCACCAGTCAAAGTTGATGGTCGCCAGCACCGAGCCGACGATAAAAAAGATCAGGGTGACGACCATGCGCGCATTACCGCCGCCGGCCGTGAACAGTGTCCCCGAGGCGCAGCCACCGCCCAGCTGCATGCCGATACCAAAGATGAACGCCCCGACCATGACCGACACGCCAATGGGCGAGACAAAGCCGCGTACCGGCTGATCAAACAGCGTGCCGGCCGACAGCGCTGGAAAGAAAAGCAGCACCGCCACGGCCAGCAGCACCATCTGGGCGCGCAGACCGCGACCGCGACGCTCAAGAATGAACACCCGCCAGGCCGAGGTGAAGCCGAAGGCGGCGTGATAGAGCACCAGACCCAGCGCCCCGCCCACCAGAATCAGCGCGCCCTGCGTCACGCTGATGGTCGTACCGACCAAAAGTATTGCCACCAGCAAGAGCGCCCCTGACCCCCACACGACCGGGGATTGATGCAGCGGCCCTTGCTGCCCGGTTGCTGTCACCTGTGCCATAACGCGACTCCAGACATACCCTTGCTCCAGAAATAAAAAGATCGTTATTCATATTCTATAGGCATAAACACCGGGGCTGAAATAAATGCGGGTCATTGGATTCATCAGGCCCGGGAGACCCACGTACGTTATGCTGTCGAAACCTGAATGACACCGTACACGCGTGCGGTTATAGCCTATCGATTCAAGGAGTTCATGATGCGCTGGATTAATGTCGCGCTGTCCGCCGTGCCGGCCAGCCAGACCCCCTCGGCAGGGGCCGGCCATACGGGCAACGAAACGCTTATCGAACGTCAGCGTCTGTTTGGCAACCCCAGCCGTGTCCAGGGCCGCCTGAGCCCCGATGGGCAGTGGCTCTCCTGGATTGCCCCTGTCAACGAGGTGCTCAATCTGTGGGTCGCCCCCGCCGACCAGCCCGACCAGGCGCGCGCCCTGACCCACGAAGACACCCGGCCGATCCGCAGCTATTTCTGGTCGCCGGACAGCCGCCAGCTTTTGTACGTCAATGATCAGGGCGGCGACGAAAACTTTCGTCTTTACGGGGTGAGCGTCAGCAGTGGCGAGCAGCGCCTTCTCACACCCCAGGAAGGCGTACGCGTTCAGGTACTGGGCGTGAGCCGCCATGTCAGGGATTGCATCATGGTCGGCATCAACGACCGTGACCCGCGCTGGCATGACGTCTACCGGCTCAATCTCGACAGCGGCGAGCTGTCGCTGGTGCTGCAAAACGAGGGTTACGGCGGCTTTTTGCTCGATGAAGATCTCAACATTCGTCTGGCCGAGCAGCCCCGCGCCGACGGCGGCGAAGACTTCTTTCGCGTCAACGACCTGACGGTCGAGGCCGAGCCATTTGCTTCCATCAGCTTTGAAGACAGCGCCAATACCGGCCCGGCCGGTTTTACCCGTGATGGGCGCACCATGTACTGGATCGACAGCCGCGGGCGCGACACGGCCGCACTCACCGCGCAGGACTGGAACAGCGGCGAGACGCGCGTCATCGCCCAGTCGCCGAAGGCCGATATCACTGGCGTGATGGCCGACCGGGACAACCATGAGATCCAGGCCTTTGCCGTAGACTACCTGCGCACCGAATGGACCGCCATTGATCCAACCATCGGCGAAGCGCTTGCCTTTCTCGACGGCAAACTCAAGGGCGACGTCAACGTGACATCGCGCACCGATGACGACCGACGCTGGATCGTGGTCAACGACCCGGTCACGGCACCTGCCGAGACATGGCTTTTTGATCGCGACAATCGCGCGCTGACCTCGCTGTTTGTCAGCCGCCCGGAGCTGGAAGGCGCCCCGCTTGCCGGCATGACGCCGCTGGAGATTACTTCCCGCGACGGCCTCACGCTGGTCTCCTATCTGACCCTGCCCGAGGGCAGCGATGCCGAGGGTTTCAAGACGCCGGACGCCCCGCTCCCCATGGTGCTGCTGGTCCATGGCGGCCCCTGGGCGCGCGACAGCTACGGCAGCAACAGCTACCACCAGTGGCTGGCCAACCGCGGCTATGCGGTGCTTTCGGTCAACTATCGCGGCTCGACCGGCCTTGGTAAATCCTTCACTGCCGCCGGTGACGGCGAGTGGGGCACCACCATGCACGATGATCTGATCGATGCCGTGGGCTGGGCGGTCGATCAGGGCGTTGCCGACCCAGACCGGGTGGCCATCATGGGCGGCTCCTACGGCGGCTACGCCACGCTTGCCGGGCTGACCATGACGCCTCAGGTGTTCGCCTGCGGTGTCGATATTGTCGGGCCGTCGAATCTGACCACGCTGCTGGAGAGCATTCCGCCCTACTGGGAGGCCGGTCGCCAGCAGATGTATCGCCGCATGGCAGACCCCAACACCGAAGCGGGCCGCGAATGGCTGAAGGCGCGCTCGCCGCTGACCCATGCCGATCGCATCCAGCGTCCGCTCTTGATCGGTCAGGGCGCCAACGACCCGCGCGTCAAGCAGGCCGAAAGCGACCAGATCGTGGACGCCATGCGCGAGAAATCGATTCCGGTAACCTACGTGCTCTTCCCGGATGAAGGCCACGGCTTTGCCCGCCCGGCCAACAACATTGCCTTTAATGCCATTACCGAGGCGTTTCTGGCCGAAGCACTGGGGGGCCGATTCGAGCCGATCGGTGAGGCGTTGACGCCCTCTACCGTGACCGTACCGCACGGGGCCGAGTACACGCCGGGGCTTGAGACAGCGCTTGGCACACAAGGTTGATCGGTAAACGCCAACAGCTCTTGATACGAAAAAAGGCCGCCTTCACGAGAAGGCGGCCTTTTTTACCTTTGCAGACCGGATCAATCAGACAAAGCGACCCAGCCCCACGGCCGGGCGCAGACGCTCCAGCAGCACATTGGCCTCGCCGCGGGCGCGCTCGGCGCCCTTTTGCAGCACCGACTCGATATGCCCCGGGTCCTGCATGAGTCGTTCATATTCACCGCGCGGGCCTTCAAGCTGTGCGTTGAGATGCTCAAACACCGCATTTTTGGCATCGCCCCAGCCGATGCCTTCAAGATAGCGCGTGCGCATGGCCTGCTCTTCGCTTTCGGTGGCAAAGGCCGAATAGATCTGAAAGAGCGTGCAGGTTTCCGGGTCCTTGGGTTCCCCCGGCTCCAGCGAGTTGGTCTTGATCTTGCGAATCAGCTTTAAAAGCTTTTTCTCGGTAGAGAACAGCGGAATGGTGTTGTCATAGCTTTTGGACATCTTGCGCCCGTCCAGCCCGTTAAGCGTCTGAACGCGCTCGTCCACCACCGCCTCGGGCAGCGTGAAATACTCGCCCTTGTAGAGGTGGTTGAAACGTCCGGCCATGTCACGAGCCATCTCGATGTGCTGTACCTGATCACGCCCCACCGGCACACGGTTGGCGTTGAACAGCAAAATGTCGGCCGCCATCAGTACCGGGTAGCTGAAAAGCCCCATGGTAATGCCGCGGTCGGGGTCGGGACTGCCGTTGTCTTCGTTGTCCGTCACGGCCGCCTTGTAGGCATGCGCCCGGTTCATCAGCCCCTTGGCGCAGACGCAGGAGAGCATCCAGGCAAGCTCGGTGGTCTCGTGGATGTCCGACTGGCGATAAAAGATGGCGTTGTCCGTATCCAGCCCCAGCGCCAGCCAGGTCGCGGCGATTTCAAGGCGCGACTGCTGCACGCGCTTCGGGTCGCTTGCCTTGATCAGCGCATGCAGGTCGGCCAGAAAATAGTAGGACTGAACGCTGTCGTCCTGGCTTGCGGCAATGGCGGGGCGAATGGCACCGACGTAATTGCCCAGATGGGGGGTGCCGGTCGTGGTAATGCCGGTCAGTACTCGTGTGCTGGTCATGAACGCAACGTCTGCTCGGTGATGGGAAACGGCGCGGATGAGATCATCGCGTGGAAGTCGCCATAGTGTAACGCGCACGCGGCAGCCGGGCGACAGGCAGACCCGTCAGGACGGCGGATCGGGACGCTCGTGGCCGCACTGCCAGCAGCAGTCAAAGGGCGCGTCGTGCCATTCGCCACAGGCCTGACAGCGCCAGCCCCGTGCCAGCCGCGCCCCAAGTGTCGATGCGCCTTCAGCGTTGTGGCGCCACTGCTCGACCACCGTTCGGGCACGCGCTTGATCCTGTGGCGCCACCCAGATCTCCGGCTCACAGTCGATGGGCGCCAGATCGCCCATGCCGCCGGCCAGCGTCCAGTTGCGAATGTCGCAGTCGACGCCGGCCCCTTCGAGCAGGTTGCGCACATGCCCGACCAGCAGGCTGTTGGGGTGCTGAAAGACGCGAACCCAATGCATCGTGACCTCAGTCGCGAAAGATCCGTACGCCCATCGCCTTGAGATAGGCCGTTTCCGGAATGGACGGATGGATGGGATGATCACCGCCCTGATGCCCCTGATAGATCAGCTGGGCGTGACGGTCCTGATGACGTGCCGAGCCGCGCACGATATCGATCAGTCGGTCACTGGCCAGATGCATCGAGCACGAGGCCGACATCAAAAGGCCATCGCGACCCAGCAGGCGAATCGCTTCACGGTTGAGCTTGCCATAGGCCCGCTCGCCGGCGTTGATGTCCTTGCGCTTGCGAATGAACGCCGGCGGATCGAGCACGATCACATCAAAGACCTCGCCCTGTGCCTTGAGCTGGGACAGCGCCTCAAAGGCGTCGCCCTGCAGTGTGGAGACACGATCCTCCACACCATTGAGCGCGGCATTTTGCATGACGCGCTCGAGCGCCGGCGTGGAGGCATCCACGCAGACCACCTCCGAGGCGCCGCTGGCCGCCGCCTGAACACCCCAGCCGCCGACATAGCTGAACACATCCAGCACCCGCTTGCCGGCCACCTGCGAGTTCAGCCAGGCGCGGTTGCCGCGATGGTCAAAGAACCAGCCGGTCTTCTGACCGCCCACGACATCGGTTTCAAAGCGCACGCCGTTTTCTTCCAGCGCCACGGCGCCTTCAAGCTCGCCCTGAACGATCTCGACCTGCTCGTCGAGCTGCTCCAGACGCCGCCCGGCCGTGTCGCCACGCAGCACGATCACGCGCGGCGAAAGCACCTTGTTGAGCGCATCGATGATCTCATCGCGCACCTTCTCCATGCCCAGCGTATTGAGCTGGACCACCACCACGTCATCAAAGCGGTCCACCACCAGACCGGGCAGCAGGTCGCCTTCGCCATGCACCAGCCGATAGAAGGGGCGCGCGAAAAGACGCTCGCGCAGGGACAGCGCCTGCTTGAAGCGATGCACCAGCAGGGAACGACCCAGCATCACATCGGTGTCACGCGAGACAATGCGACCACAGATCAGCGAGTTGGGATTGACGTAGGCCACGCCCATGGCGCGCCCGTTGGCCGCCTCGACAATGGCCTGGGCGCCGGGCTCAAGGTCCTTGAGCGGGGTTTCGGCGATGTCGATCTCGTTGGAATAGAGCCACAGATGGCCCGCCTTGAGACGACGATCGGCGTTTTTCTTGAGACGAAGACGTTGGGTCACGACAGCTTCCAGAATGGGTAATAAAAGGGGCACAAGCGGATTACCCGCCATTCTATCAGCTGGGCACCGCCGCGGCAGCGTGTCGAATGGCCCCGAAGGCGACTAATGCTGACAGTGCGGGCAGAACACGCTGGCACGCTGGCCGATGGTCATCGAACGAAGCTCATGGCCACAGACGCGACACGGCTGGCCGCCGCGCCCGTAGACGTTGAGGCGCTGGACGAAATAGCCCGGCTCGCCGCGACCGCTGACGAAATCCCGCAGCGTGGTGCCTCCCTGCTCGATCGAGGCGGCCAGCACCTGCTTGATGGCCTCGGCCAGGCGCTGATAGCGCGCACGCGACACTTTCCCGGCTTCGATACGCGGGTCGATACCCGCCATGAACAATGCCTCGGCGGCGTAGATATTGCCCACGCCCACCACGACGGCGCTGTCCATGATGAAATTCTTGACGGCCACGCGCTTGCCGCGCGAACGCTGGTAGAGATGCACGCCGCTGAAATCATCACTCAGCGGTTCGGGCCCAAGCGCGACCAGACGCCGGTCGCTCATCGGGTCGCCCTCGATGAAATCCACCAGCCCGAAGCGGCGCGGGTCGTGATAGCGCAGTATCAGATCGGAACTCATGACCAGATCAATATGGTCATGCTTGCGCGGCTCGGTGCCGACTTCGACCAGCCGCAGGCTGCCGGACATGCCCAGATGCCAGAGCAGATGACCGCCGGCCACCGGCAGCAGCAGATATTTGGCCCGTCGGTCGATGGTGCCGATGCGCTCGCCGGTCAGGCGTTCGGCCAGCCCTTGCGGTACGGGGATGCGCAGACGGTGATGACGAATGATGACTTCATTGATCTCGAAACCCGCCACCCACGGCGCAATGCCGCGGCGGGTCGTTTCGACTTCAGGCAACTCGGGCATGAGAATCTGGCGTTGTGGCGTTGAGAAAGGATGGCGTGGCCTGCACAAGGCCCGGACGCAAAAGGACCCGGCCATGGCCGGGTCCTTTCAGACCGCCCTGTCGAGCGGCGCGTAAAGCGCGATCAATTACTTGATCTTGGCTTCACGATACATGACATGCTTGCGTACGACCGGGTCGTACTTCTTGAATTCCAGCTTGTCAGGGGTGTTGCGCTTGTTCTTGTCGGTCGTGTAGAAATGACCGGTACCCGCGCTTGAAACCAGCTTGATCTTGTCACGCATGTTATTGCTCTCCGCATTCAAGCGCCCGGGGCGCTTGAGGTGTAATCACGAACCGTCGTCTCAGACGCTCAGGCCATTGGCACGCAGATCCTTGAGGACCACTTCGATGCCTTTCTTGTCGATGATGCGCATGCCCTTGGAGGACAAACGCAGACGGACAAAGCGCTTTTCGGACTCGACCCAGAAACGATGCGTATGCAGGTTGGGAACGAAGCGACGACGCGTCTTGCGCTGAGAGTGGGAAACGTTGTTACCAGTCACCGGACGCTTGCCGGTAACCTGACAGACTTGTGACATGGAAGCCTCCAGCCGTGAGCCCGAATGGGCCCCACATGAGTGTCTATTAAGTATTCGGGCAAACCGGTGAGAAGTGGCAGGCTATACGCCTCCCTGCCCCCTGTTCATAACCCGCAGAAAGTCAAAGGGCGTACTTTATACCAGAGCGCCCCCGGATCGGCAAGCACGCCTTGATATAATTGCCTTTACGCCGGCGTGAGTGCTAAAGCCAGCCCCGCTCGGCAAAGGAGGTCACCTCGCCGTCACCGACCACGAAATGATCCAGCACCCGAATATCGAAAAGCCCCAGCGCCTCAACCAGCCGCGTGGTGATGCGGCGATCAGCGTCGCTGGGCTCGGCCACGCCGGAAGGATGGTTATGGGCGAATATAATGGCGCCGGCATTGAGCGCCAGCGCGCGACGCGCCACCTCGCGTGGATAGACGGCTGCGGCGTCCAGCGTGCCGGTAAAGAGCTTTTCAAAGCGCAGCACCCGGTGCTGGCTGTCAAGAAAGAGTGCTGCAAACACTTCATGGCCGAGATCGCGCAGATGCGCGCTTAGAAACCGGCGCACCATGTGCGGAGAATTGAGCGCATCGCCCCGCATCAAAAGCGTTTCCAGATGACGACGTGACAGTTCGAGCGAGGCCTGAAGCTGCACGTACTTGGCATCGCCCAGGCCGTGGCCCCGACAGAAAGTATCACGGTCGGCCTCGAGCAGCGCCCGCAGCCCGCCGAATTCGCTTAAAAGATCGCGCGCCAGATCCACCGCCGAGCGTCCCTTGACGCCGACTCGTAAAAAAATGGCCAGAAGCTCGGCATCCGACAACGTCTGCGCGCCCAGATTGATCAGCTTTTCCCGCGGCCGCTCACCTTCCGGCCAGTGACTGATACCCAAATCGCCCCCTTTTAACAGCGTGTCCTGATAAAGGGGTAACGGCGCCCCGCACGGAAACTGAAACCGCAGCCGACTGTTACCACACCCGGACGGACGCTACGCTTGATCTGTTAATCGGATAATTTCAAGGAGACTCACGATGCGGCTTTACACCCTGCCCAAAACCGGTGCCATCAGTGATCTGACACCCACCGAGCGCGATACGCCTCGCCCGGCACGCGGCCAGGTGCTGGTGCGGATGCGCGCGGCGTCACTGAACTATCGTGACCTGATGATCGTCACGGGCAACTACGGCCGCGGCGGTGTGGCCCCCGATCGTGTGCCGCTGTCCGACGGTGCCGGTGAGGTGGTCGAGCTCGGCGAGGATGTGACCCGCTTTAACGTCGGTGACCGCGTCGCCGGCATCTTCATGCAGAACTGGCTGGGCGGTGAGGTCAACGACAGCCACCCGGGCTCAGCGCTGGGCGGCGCCGTCGACGGCGTGCTCAGCGAGTATGTTGTGTTCGACCAGCAGGGACTGGTCACACTGCCCGAACATCTCTCGTTTGAAGAGGGCGCCACCCTGCCCTGCGCCGCCGTCACGGCCTGGAACGCACTGTACGCCGGTAAATCGCCCCTCAAGGCCGGTGACAGCGTACTGCTGCTGGGCACCGGCGGGGTCTCCATGTTCGGCCTGCAGTTCGCGCGCGCCGCCGGCGCACGGGCCATTCAGACCTCCTCAAGCGATGACAAGCTCGCCCGCGTACGCGAACTTGGCGCCGATGACACCATCAACTACCGCCAGACCCCCGAGTGGCAGGAAGAAGTCACTCGCCTGACCGACGGGCGCGGCGTGGATCACGTGGTGGAAGTCGGCGGTGCCGGCACCCTGCCGCGCTCGATCGCCTCTGCTCGTCTGGGCGGTCAGGTCAACCTGATCGGCGTATTGACCGGTGGCGAAATCAACCCGACCGACATCATGCGCAAGAGCGTACTGATGCGCGGCATCTTTGTGGGCTCACGCGAGATGTTCGAGCAGATGAACCGTGCCATCACCCAGCACCGGATCAGGCCGGTCATCGATCGCACCTTCGCTTTTGACGATACCCGGGCGGCGTTCGAGCACCTTGAAAGCCAGCAGCATCTGGGCAAGGTCGTCATTACCCTCGACTGATAACCCGGCTGCGCCATTGCCGAGCGAATCATCCCGGCAATGGCGCCCCCTTCCTGGCACATTGGCGGATACCCAAACGCGCCGACATCGCCTAGCGTAGGACGAACCGATGTTAGCGCTAACAACCATAAAGGGACGCCGATGAACACACCTTCTCATTGCGATAGCGATCTGCGCCGTGCGTTTCTCAAGCAGTCGCTGGCCTGCAGCGCGGTGGCGCTCGCCGGCGTCTCGCTTGTCCAGCCTGCCCGGGCACAGCCGATCAACCAGCGCTACCCCGATCCGGCCGTACAGATTCTCGACGAGCGCTTCATGGATCTGCGCCTTTTCAATGCCAGCGTCGAGAAACTCGCCGACGGCCTGCGCTGGGCCGAGGGTCCCGTCTGGATCGGCGATGGCAACTACCTGCTGGTGAGCGACATCCCCAACAACCGCATCGTGCGCTGGGATGAAATCAGCCAGTTGCTGGGCGTCTACCGGGAAAACGCCAACTTCTCCAACGGCATGACCCGCGATCGTCAGGGCCGTCTGATCGTTTGTGAAGGCTCCACGACCCACGATCTTGGCCGGCGCATCACCCGCACCGAACACACCGGTCAGATCACGGTGCTGGCCGATAACTTCGAGGGCAAGCGCTTCAACTCGCCCAACGATATCGTGGTCAAGCGCGATGGCTCGATCTGGTTTACCGACCCGCCCTTTCAGGCCGGCGGCTACTATGAAGGCCATAAAATCGAGACCGAGCTGGCGCACGGCGTCTATCGCATCGACGGCGACACGCTCGAGGTAACCCGCGTCATTGATGACATTGCCGGGCCCAACGGGCTGTGCTTTTCACCGGATGAACAGCGCCTCTACGTCGTGGAAGGCCGCGCCAGACCGGACCGGCTGGTCTGGGCCTATCAGGTCAACGATAACGGCACGCTGGGAGAGCGAGCGCAGCATATCGTGGCAACGGACTTTGGCGGCCTTGATGGCATCAAGTGCGACGAGCTGGGCAATCTGTGGTGTGGCTGGGGCAGTTCAGGCTCACCCGATGCCGACCCGGCAGCGCTGGATGGCGTGCGCGTGTTCGACCCCGAGGGTAAAGCCATCGGCCATATCAGCCTGCCGGAGCGCTGTGCCAACCTATGCTTCGGCGGCCCGCAGGGCAATCGGCTGTTCATGGCCGCAAGCCACGGCATCTACTCGATTTTCGTCAACGTCCGCGGCGCGCAGTACATGACCCGGGACGAGCCCGTCTGACGACAGAATCTGACCGACAGGGGCACCGGGTGTGCCCCTGCCATCCGCGCTACGGCGTTTGCTGCTGCGGGCCCGACCAGGTCCGCAGTGCGCCTCGACGCCGCTGATCCTTCTCCTCTGGCGACAGTGACTGGTCGCCGTCATACAGCGCCGCCTCCCAGCCGCCATAGGTCGGGTTGGGCAGCACGATATAGCGCTCGCCAAAGTGCGCGCGATCCTGAATGACCTGCGCATTGCGCGTGGCCACATCGTCGGCGTCGTAGCGGCTATCAAAATCGGCCAGGTTATCACCGATCAATAGCGCCACCTCATGATCCTTCAGGACCGCATCCCGACGCGGCTGTTTGTCGCCGGACTCCGTGCGCAGCATCATGTGCGCCTCATCGACCCACGGGAAATCAAGCCGTTTCAGATTCTCCATGGTGGCCGCCAGCCCGCTTTCCCGGCGATTGGTGACATAAAAGACTTCTACCCCACGCGATTGGGCGTAATCGAGAAACGCACCCGCGCCGGGCATCGCGCGGGCCTGCGCGTCCTCGACCCAGGCGTTCCAGCTGTCGCTGGAGTACTGCTCGTCGCGACCGATCAGCCAGGCCTGAAAGGCGGTGTTGTCGATCACCGCCTCGTCGCAGTCGACGATCACCGCCAGCGGTCGGTCGCCGGGGGTGTGCGCCTCAAGGGCCTGATCAAGACGCAGGCGCGCCACGTTGAAGGCCTGATAGGAGAGCGCGCGGTATTCGGCCGCGCTTTGCATCCAGACCGTGGCCATGACGAGCTGCTCGTTGAGCGCTCTGCTGTCGTATCCCCCGGATGCGGGCTGCTCCTGACTGGCACAGCCGCTCAGGGCGGTCCCGATGGCGAGCGCCGAAAGCGCCGGGACCAGATGGCGCCGGTACAGCCTGGCGCGCGCGGACGTAGTGTTCAAAGGCATGGCAGTGTCCTTGCAGATCACGATGTTGTGGTTATTACAGACCGGCCTGATGCTACGCACGTCAGGCACGCAGTGGTAAGGTAGCATCCCTTCGATTCCCGTTATGCCCATGGAGCCCTGCATGTCACGACTGGCTGGTCAACGCATCGTCCTAGGCATCAGTGCCGGCATCGCGGCCTACAAGAGTGCGGTACTGGCACGGCTTCTGAAAAAGGCCGGCGCCGAGGTTCGCGTGGTCATGACCGAGGGGGCGCAGGCCTTTATCACGCCGCTGACGCTACAGGCCCTGACCGGCGAAGAGGTGCGCACCTCCCTGCTGGACCCGCAGGCCGAGGCCGGCATGGGCCACATCGAGCTGGCCAAATGGGCCGATATCGTTTTGATTGCCCCGGCCACCGCCGATCTGATGGCCCGTCTGGCCGCGGGCATGGCCGATGACCTGCTTACCACCCTGTGTCTGGCCACCCGGGCGCGCTGTCTGCTGGCGCCGGCCATGAATCAGGCCATGTGGTCGCATCCTGCCAGCCAGCGCAACGCCGCCACGCTTGTCGACATGGGCTGGCAGCAGCTGGGCCCGGATGCCGGCGAGCAGGCCTGCGGCGATGTCGGCGGCGGTCGCATGCTTGAGCCAGAGGCTATTGTCGCCGCACTGGAGGAAGCGCTCTCGGGCCACGCACCCACGCCGGACGCGCTACCGCTGGATACTACGCCCGAGCACGATAACCACGCCCCGAAAACCGATGCCTTCATGGCGACCGGCCATGACGTCAATGCCACCGCCCTGGCCGGTCAACACGTCATGATCACCGCCGGCCCTACGCGCGAGGCGATCGACCCGGTGCGCTATCTCTCCAATCACAGTTCGGGAAAGATGGGCTTTGCGCTGGCCGAGGCGGCTCGTGACCTGGGCGCCCGGGTGACCCTGATTGCCGGTCCGGTAGCGCTTGCCACACCTGAAGACGTCACGCGCGTGGATGTCGTCAGTGCCGTGGAGATGCTCAAGGCCGTAGAGGCCACGCTTTCAGGCTGCGATATTTTCATTGGCTGCGCGGCGGTGGCCGACTACCGTCTGGCCGAGGTGGCCGAGCACAAGCTCAAGAAGGTGCCCGGCAGCCCCGCCCTAACGCTGGATCTGGTCGAAAACCCCGACATTATCGCCACCGTCACGCATCGCGACTGCCCGCCGTTTACGGTGGGCTTTGCCGCCGAAACCCGCGAGCTTGCCCGACACGCCCATGACAAGCTCGTGCGCAAGCGTTTGGACCTGATCGTGGCCAACGACGTGGCCGCCCCCAATCTGGGCTTTGGCGCCGATGACAATGCTGCTGTGCTGTATCATCTCGCCTCCAATGAACCGGACGCGCCGGTCAGCTCGCATACCCTGTCACCGCGCACCAAGCGTGAACTGGCGCGCGCCCTTTTCGATTATCTGCTGCCCCTTTTTCAGGCGCATCACACAACGCGGAGCCCTGCTGCCCCATGACTGCCCTTGCCGACCGGCCACGCCTGCAGGTCAGAATCCTTGATGAGCGGGTACGTGACTACCCTCTGCCTCATTACGCCACGCGCGGCAGCGCCGGTATGGATCTACGCGCCCTGCTGGACGCCCCTCTGACGCTGGCCCCGGGTGACTGCGAGCTGGTTCGCACGGGGCTTGCCGTTCACATTGCCAACCCGGCCTGGGCCGGCATGATCCTGCCGCGCTCGGGGCTGGGCCACAAGCGCGGCATCGTCATGGGCAACCTGGTCGGTCTGATCGATGCCGACTATCAGGGCGAACTGATGATTTCGGTCTGGAACCGCGGGCGCGAGCACGTCACCCTTGAGCCGTTCGAGCGCATCGCCCAGTACGTGCTGGTGCCGGTCATTCAGGCCGAGCTTGAGGTTGTAGATGAGTTCACGACCGATGACGATCACGCCGATGTTCGTGGCGCCGGCGGCTTCGGCCACTCGGGACGACACTAACGCGGACTGACAGGAAGGAATCGCCTCATGACCCAGGTAAGTGCCGCCATTTTTCGCGCCTATGACATTCGCGGCGTGGTCGACGACCAGCTCACCCCCGACACCGTACGCCTGATCGGTCAGGCCATCGGCAGCGAAGCGCTCGCTCGCGGTGAAACGGGCATCGCCGTGGGTCGCGACGGCCGGCTCTCCGGCCCGTCGCTGTCCGAAGCCCTGATCGAGGGCCTCTGCGCGGCCGGCTGTGAGGTCGTGGATATCGGCATGGTCCCCACGCCGGTACTCTACTTTGCCACCCACGTGCTGGACGGTATCACCTCGGGCGTGGCCGTCACCGGCAGCCACAATCCGTCGAACTACAACGGCTTCAAGATCGTGCTGGGCGGCCATGCCCTGTCCCGCAACGACATCACTGCCCTGTATCGACGCATCGAACAAAATGACCTCAACACGGGTGAAGGCCACTGCCGAGCGCATGATATTCGCAAGTCCTATCTGAAGCGCATTCTGGACGATGTTGTTCTCGAGCGTGAACTGCACGCCGTGGTGGACTGCGGCAACGGCGTGACCGGCGAGCTGGGGCCTGAATTGATCCGACGTCTGGGCGCCAGGGTGACGCCGCTGTTTGAAGAGATCGACGGACGCTTTCCCAATCACCATCCGGACCCGGGCAAGTTTGAAAACCTGACGGATCTGATTGCGAAGGTGAAGGAGACCGGCGCCGACATCGGGCTGGCTTTTGACGGTGACGGCGACCGGGTCGGTGTGGTCACGCCCTCTGGCGAGATCATCTATCCCGACCGGTTACTGATGGCTTTTGCCTGCGACCTGCTCGAGCGCCAGCCCGGTGCACGCGTCATTTTCGATATCAAAAGCACCGGCAACCTGGTATCGATCATCGAGGACGCCGGCGGCACCCCCGAGATGTGGTATACCGGCCACTCGCTGATCAAGGCGCGCATGAAGGAAACCGGCGCGGCGCTGGCCGGTGAAATGAGCGGCCACGTCTTCTTTCAGGAACGCTGGTACGGCTTTGATGATGGCCTCTACGCCGCTGCACGGTTGCTGGAAATCCTGTCGCGCCAGCCCGGCGATGCCGACCAGTACTTCAGCCGATTTCCTCAGGACGCCAGCACCGCCGAGATCAACGTACCGGTGACCGACGACAACAAGTTCGATATCGTCGAGCGCTTTATCAGGGAGACCGATTTCGGTGAGCAGGCGACCCGAACCACACTGGACGGCATCCGCGTGGATTACCCGGACAGCTGGGGACTGTGTCGCGCCTCGAACACCACACCCATGCTGGTGTTTCGCTTTGAAGGCAAGTCCGAGCAGGCCCTTGAGCGCATTCAGGACCGCTTTCGTCAGGCCCTGCTGGCCGTCGCCCCGGACATCACCCCGACCTTCTAGCATCCCGATCTGCCCGGACCGGCCGTCACTTCGCCGGCCCGGGCGATATGACAGCCGCCTGCATGACACAATGGCCCGAACCCGCACTGGCCTTTTGTCCCCTTTAGACAAGGAGCGTTTTGCACCATGCATGACAGCGAATACAACCCGCGCCAGGTCGTTGAAATCCTGTCCGAGGCGTTGCCCTATATCCAGCGTTTTTCGGGCAAGACCGTCGTGATCAAGTACGGCGGCAACGCCATGACCGAAGACAATCTGATTCACTCCTTCGCCCGCGACGTGGTGCTGCTCAAGGAGGTGGGGCTCAACCCGATCGTGGTCCACGGCGGCGGCCCGCAGATCGGTCAGCTTCTTGAGCGTCTCAATATCGAATCCCGCTTTGTCGACGGCATGCGGGTGACCGATGCCGAGACCATGGACGTGGTCGAGATGGTGCTGGGCGGGCTCGTCAACAAGAGCATCGTCAATCTGATCAACGGCGCCGGCGGCAAGGCGATCGGGCTGACCGGCAAGGACAACGCCCAGATCCGCGCCCGCCAGCTGACCGTTCAGCGCAAAAGCGCCGATCTGACCGCCTCGGAAATCATCGACATCGGCCATGTCGGGGAAGTCGAGCACATCTCGACCGATCTGATCGAGATGCTCTCGGAAGCCGACTACATCCCGGTGCTTGCGCCCATTGGCGTGGACGCCCAGGGCCACTCCTACAACATCAACGCCGATCTGGTGGCCGGTCGTGTGGCCGAGGCGCTGGGCGCCGAGAAGCTCATGCTGCTGACCAACGTGGCCGGGCTCATGGACCAGCAGGGCGAGGTGATGACCGGCCTGTCCACCGAGCAGGTCGACCGGCTCATCGAGGATGGCACCATCTACGGCGGCATGCTGCCCAAGATCCGCTGTGCGCTGGAAGCCGTTAAAAACGGCGTCAACAGTTCGGTCATCGTCGACGGTCGCGTGGAACACGCCATTTTGCTGGAAATCTTTACCCGCTCCGGCGTGGGTACCCTGATCACCGATCAGTCGAGTGCGCCGTCGCACTGATGCCACGCGCCACAGGGACGCATTCATTCACGGGTGTCACAGGCCGGCCCGGCACCCCGGAAGGCAGATAAAAAAGATGGCCATGACCAGGGAACAAAAGCTCTCGCGACGCGACCAGATCCTTCAGGCGCTGGCGCGGATGCTGGAACAGGGGCGGGGGCAGCGCATCACGACGGCGGCGCTGGCGCGCGAAGTAGGGGTCTCGGAAGCCGCCCTTTATCGTCACTTCCCCAGCAAGACACGCATGTACGAGGCACTGATCGACTACATCGAGCAGACGCTTTTCGAGCGCGTCACGCTGATCATCAATGAACCGGGCAGCGTCAGCACACGCTGTCAGCGCATTCTGACCCTGGTGCTGATCTTTGGCGACAAAAACCCCGGCCTGTGTCGCGTCATGACCGGCGAGGCGCTGACCGGTGAGCATGAGCGCCTGCAAACCCGCGTGGCGCAGCTGTTCGAGCGTCTCGAGACGCAGCTCAAGCAGGTGCTTCGCACCGGTGAAATCGAGCAGGGCTATCGCCCCGCCATCGGCGTATCGGCACTGGCCAATCTGCTCATGGCCACCGTCGAGGGGCGCATCAACCAATACGTTAGAAGCGGATTTCGTCGTACGCCCCAGGCCCACTGGGAGGATCAATGGCAGCTTTTGAGCGTCCATCTCATGGCAGAGGCAGAATTTTCCGAAACGCCTGATCACGACTCAGATACCTGACAGCCGCATCGGCGCCGACACCGGCGCCAAACAGATACCCCTGCAGGATCTCGCAGCCCAGCTCGTTGAGCAGATGCTGCTGGGCGCGCGTTTCGACGCCTTCTGCCACAACCGTCAGCCGCAGCGAGTGCGCCAGCCGCACGATGGCCTCGATCATGTGATAGCCGTGCCCGGCGCCGGTCAGTGCCGTTACAAAGCTCTTGTCCAGCTTGACCCGGTCCAGCGGCAGCAGCGCCAGCTTGTCCAGCGACGAGTAGCCGGTACCGAAATCGTCCAGCGAGATGGTGATCCCCTGCCGGCGCAGTCCTGAAATAACGTGCACGCACTCGTCGAAGTTCTGCATCAACCGGCTTTCGGTGATTTCGCATTCCAGACAGGCGCCCTCCAGGCCATACGTGGCCAGCACCCGCTCGACATGGGTCAGCAGGGTTCGATCCAGCTGCAGCACCGAGACGTTGACGGCCACCGGCGGGACACGATAGCCCTGTGCCCGCCAGCGGCTGATCTGTCGGCAGACCTCATCAATGATCCAGCCGCCCAGCGACGGCATAAGCCCCATCGACTCGGCCATGGGAATGAAAGTGGAGGGAGAAATGTTGCCCAGTACGGGATGATACCACCTCAGCAGCACTTCAAAGCCGGCAAGGCGCTGATCATTGCCCTGCACCTGGGGCTGGTAGACCAACCCCAGCTCTCGGTCCTTCACGGCCTGACGCAACGCCTCGTAAACCCCCGAAGGATCGGCACGCAGGGTGTCTTCAACGCCGGACGATGCAGCAATAGACCGGACAATGGTTTCTTCACCGGCCGGCGCGCCTTCGCCATGGCCTGCCACCGCACCGTTCTCCTCGAGCTGGCTGATATCCATTAAAAGCCCGTGGCACTCGGTTTGCCCGCCACGGCGTAAAATGATGCCCCGATCCAGCACCCGCTGCTCGGACGCACCATGAATCAGACGATAAGTATGTTCAAAATATCCCTGGCGCAGGGCAAGCAGGCGAGCGCGCTGCAGGGACGCCCGGTCGTCGGGATGGACCATGGCATCAAAGGTTTTGCGCCTCAGGCGACAGGCATGTCGGGATAGCGCCTTGATCGAGGCGGCCATGTTGCCGCGATAGCAGTACTGCTCCTGTGCATGGCAATAGCAGTACACGACGCCGGAAAGCTGGCTCTCGGGCTGATCGATGTTCTCGGGCGCGGCAGGGGCCGGAGAAAAGCGATAATAGCCCTTCAGCAGCAGCTCCATGCCGTGTTGAAGACCAAAAAGCCAGAACACAAGCCCCAGAGCCAGTCTGCCGGCATCCATGTGCCTTCCCCACCAGAGCAGACAGGTGACGACCAGAGACAAAGCGATTAACGAGCGATAGACCACGGCCAGTACCAGAGGGGTTTGGGGCCGTTCATTACCTTGTGACTTGCGGGAAAGAGCAGGGATAGACATCGATCGGCGCTCGGGCAGCAGCAGAAAAGCAGATTGATGAACCATGACTTAAATTAATTCATATCATGGATCATCATTTTTTTTCATGGAGCACGACCATATAGCAAAACCCCGGGCCTTGGGAGCCCGGGGTCATCTTTTGCGCCAAAAAATAATCTTTAGTATGAGAACGGCAGTACCGTGATCAGGCGGCCTCAGCGGATTCGCCGATTGCCTGTTTGAGTTTTTTCATGGCGTTTTTTTCAAGCTGTCGAATACGTTCGGCGGAGACGCCATAGGTATCGGCAAGCTCATGGAGCGTTGACTTCTGCTCGGCCAGCCAACGGCGCTGCAGGATATCGCGCGAGCGGTCATCAAGACGTGCCAGCGCATCGCGCAGCTGCTGTGAGGAGCGATCCTGCCAGTCGGACTCTTCCAGCGACAGCGCCGGGTCGGAACGGCCGTCTTCCAGATACTGCGACGGCGACTGATAGCTCTGCTCGTCGTCCTCGCTGCCGGGCGCCGGGTCAAAACCGGCATCAAAGGCCGACAGACGCCCTTCCATTTCGCGAACGGCTTCAGGCTTGACGTCCAGGTCCTGGGCGATAGCGTTTACTTCGTCGTTGTTCAACCATGACAGGCGCTTTTTGGCGCTGCGCAGGTTAAAGAACAGCTTGCGCTGCGCCTTGGTGGTCGCCACCTTGACGATGCGCCAGTTACGCAGCACAAATTCGTGAATCTCGGCCTTGATCCAGTGCACGGCGAAGGACACCAGCCGCACGCCCTGGGCCGGATCAAACCGCTTGACGGCCTTCATCAGGCCCACGTTGCCTTCCTGGATCAGATCCGCCTGCGGCAGACCATAGCCGGAATAGCTGCGGGCAATATGAACCACAAACCTCAGGTGCGACATGACAAGGCGACGGGCAGCTTCAATGTCATTATCGGCGTGCAAACGCGTGGCGAGATCCTTCTCCTCATCCACGGTCAGTACGGGAATACGATTAACGGCCTGAATATAGCCGTTCAGGTCATTGCCCGGCGAAAGATGACCAATAGGTTGAAGACTGGTACTCATGTTCAAACGGTCTCCCCTGGCCTCTGATTGATGATTATCAACCATTATAGACCATGGTAAGGGTACTTTTGTGCCCGTATGACGACTTTTCTCGGACACCTGCGTAAATCATTTCAGCGCGGACTGATCTCTGAGAGATGGCGGCTGACGGCCAGCCATGCCCCGATAAGCCCCAGAAGGGTACTACAGATCAAAAGCAAAACCGATCCGCCAAACCCGATGCCCGGCAGGGAGAAGTGGCTGCCAAACCCGGAGGCCAGCATATCGATGGGCGCCGACAGCCAGCGCCGACCCAGCGTCAGAAGCAATAGCGCCAGTATACCGCCACCCAGGCCATACCAGACGCCCACATAAAGAAAGGGACGACGAACAAAGGCATGCGTGGCGCCGATCAGGGTCACGACCTCGATCTCCTGACGACGGCTTTCCACCGCCAGTCGGATGGTGTTGCCCACCACCAGCAGGACGCCAAGGGCGAACAGCACCCCAAAGGCCAGCACCACCCGCCGACCCAGCTCACTGAGCTGGCGCAGTCGCTCAAGCCAGGCCATGTCCAGACGCGCATCGGTCACGCCGTTGATCTGCCCGAGCTCATCGGCCAGCGCCTGCGCCGCCTCGGGGTCGCGCGAGCGCGGCTGGACCAGAATAGTGGCCGGCAGCGGATTGTCATCCATCATGGCCAGGGCGTCATTCATGCCCAGACGCTGCTGAAAGCTTTCCAGACCGGCCGCGGCCGTAATCAGCTCGGTGGAGGCAATGTCAGTCTCGCCGCGCACCCGGTCAGTGATGTCCATGGCCTGCGACTCCGACAGCGCCGGGTCCAGATACAGCGTCATGCGGGCGCTGTCGTCCAGGTTGCTGTCCAGAAGCTGTGCGCTGCCCAGCGCCAGCCACAGGCTGGCCGGCAGCACCATGGCAATCGCAATCGCCAGCATGGTCATGAGACTCGACAGTGGCCGCCGACGCAGGCGATGGAGACTGTCCACCGCCATTTGTTCGTGATGGCGACGCCACGCCCGCGTACGGCTTTCAAAGGTAATCCGGTGGGAGCGAGCCCCCCGACGGGAGGTTTCGCCCTCCTGAGTCTGGCGACGCGGTTTCTGACTCATGCGGCCTCCTCATCGCCGATCAGACGACCGTCGCGCAGCTTAAGCACCCGGTGTCTGAGCCGGGCGATCAGTGTCAGGTCGTGGCTGGCCAGCAGCACCGTGGTGCCGATGCGATTGAAATCCTCGAAAAGACGCATGATATCGGCCGACAGCTGCGGGTCCAGATTACCGGTCGGCTCATCGGCCAGCAGCATGGCCGGCTTGGTGACCACCGCACGGGCAATACCGATACGCTGCTGCTCCCCGCCGGACAGCTCGATGGGCAGGGCCTTTTCACGGTGCAAAAGGCCGATCTTGTCGAGAGCGGCATGCACGCGGCGCCGGGCATCCTGGGGCGTTGCGCCTTGGATGACCAGCGGCAGTGCCACATTATCGAATACGCTGCGATCAAAGAGCAGCTGGTGGTTTTGATACACCACCCCGATCTGGCGCCGATAGTAGGGAATCTGCGAGACGTGCAGGCTTGTGATGTCGTGGCCGGCCACGACAATACGCCCCCTCGAGGGCCGCTCAAGCGCCATGAGAAGGCGCAGAACCGAGCTTTTGCCGGCTCCGGAGTGGCCGGTGAGAAAGACCATCTCACCGCGCTCCACGTTGAAATTGAGATCCGCCAGCGCCTCGAAACGACCGCCATAGCGCTTGCCGACATGCGCAAACTCGATCATGGCCATGAGCGATCAGCCGCCGTCCCGGTCAAAGAGTGCCCCGACAAAGTCCTCGGCCTCAAAGGGACGCAGATCATCCAGCGTCTCCCCCACCCCGATATAGCGAATGGGCGTGCCCAGCTGCTTGGCGATGGCAAAGATGATACCGCCCTTGGCCGTACCATCGAGCTTGGTCAGGGTAATGCCGGTCACCGGCACCGCCTGGTTGAAGGTTTCTGCCTGGGAGATCGCGTTCTGCCCCGTACCGGCATCGAGCACCAGCATCACCTCGTGCGGCGCCTGAGCGTCCAGACGCGCCATGACGCGCTGCACCTTGCTGAGCTCATCCATGAGATGGCCCTTGTTGTGCAATCGACCGGCCGTATCGGCAATCAGCACATCAATGCCGCGCGCCTTTGCCGCCGATACCGCGTCATAGATGACAGAAGCACTGTCGGCGCCGGTGTGCTGGGCAATCACCGGCACGTCATTGCGCTCGCCCCAGACCTGCAGCTGCTCGACGGCCGCGGCACGGAAGGTATCGCCGGCAGCCAGCATGACGCTGCGGCCCTGACGCTGAAAGCGCTGGGTCAGCTTGCCGATGGTGGTGGTCTTGCCCACGCCGTTGACGCCCACCATCAGAATCACGAACGGGCCTTCACCCTTGGGCGGCAGACGCAGCGGTTTCGCCACCGGCTCGAGCATCGTGGAGAGCTCTTCCTGCAGCGCCTTGTAGAGCGCATCCACGTTTTTGAGCTCGCGCCTTGAGATTCGCTCTTCCAGATTCGCCATGATCTCGCTGGTCGCGGCGACGCCGACATCGGCCATCAGAAGCTGTGTTTCGAGCTCTTCGAGCAGATCATCGTCGATCTCCTTGTGACCCAGCAGCAACGTCGCCAGACCGTCGGTCAGGTTGGAGCGCGTCTTGCCAAGCCCCTGACGCATGCGTGAAAACCAGCCCTTTTTGGCGCCGGCCGTTTCACCCTGCTCGTCAGCGGTTTCCGGCCCGACTTCAACGGCCGTGTCGTAGCGCGCCCGACGCGGCTTGTCGCGACCGCGGTTGCGCGCCGGCGTGGTCACCTCGGAGGCAACCCCGGGCGTTGTCTTGTCGTCTTTCGTATCAGGTGTTTTTTCGACCGGCGCCTCTTCCAGCGCCGTTTCCTCGGAGCCCCCCGCCGAATCGTCCAGCGTCTCGATCGGACGCTCCTCGACGGGCTCGGGATCCGGCTCGGGCTCGGGCTCGACAACGGGTTCCGGCTCCGGCTCAACGATCGGTTCCGGCTCGGGCTCGACGACAGGTTCCGGCTCCGGCTCGACGACGGGTTCCGGCTCCGGCTCAACGATCGGTTCCGGCTCGGGTTCGACGACCGGTTCCGGCTCGGGCTCGACGACGGGCTCCGGTTCCGGCTCGACGACGGGCTCCGGTTCCGGCTCAACAGTCGTTGGCGCCTTTTCGGGAGCAGGCACAGCGTCTGTTTTTTCTCGCGCTTCGACAGGCGGTTCCGGAGGTGTTTCTTCGGAGTGGCCGGAGGCCGGCGCCTGCTGCTCGGCGTGTTGCTGTTCCAGCTGCTGCTGTTCTTCGCGATCCTGTTGATCGCGGCGCTGCTTCTTGCGCTTAAAAAAACCAAACATGGGCTATATCGTCGCGATTGATCCATCGGAAAAAGACGGCCGGGCCGCCATTTGATACCGCATCCTACCACTCAAGCGCTGCCCGCCGGTACAATCCGTGCAGGCCATCGACAAGGATGGCACAACCGGTGGTCACTGCAGTTCTTCCACCGGCCCTGGCAGCACCCCTCCACCGACAAGGGCTTGCAGGACACATGAGGCGACAGCGTCACGGCACATCAGGACATGATAACCGACAGGGCGGTGCCCGCTCGGGTGGCGGCCGCCTGCGGCTGATCGGCGGCCGGTTTCGCCGGCGCCTGCTGCCCGTCCCGGACCATCCCGGCCTGCGCCCGACGCCGGACCGCATGCGCGAGACGCTGTTCAACTGGCTCAGCCACGACATCGACAGCCGCACCCGCGCCCTGGATCTGTTTGCCGGCACCGGCGCGCTGGGGCTGGAAGCGCTCTCGCGCGGTGCCGGCGAGGTGCACTTTGTCGAGGCTGACCGTCAGGTCGCCCGTCAGATCGAACAGAATCTGGCAACGCTTGAGGTCACGATGCCGGTACACCAGAAAAGCGCTGACGCTTTTCTGGACACCCGGCCCGCCAGGCCGTTCCATCTGGTCTTTCTTGACCCGCCCTTTCGCCAAGAGCTGATCAACGATTGCTGTCAGCGCCTTGACCAGGAGGGCTGGCTGGCAGATAACGCCCTGATTCACGTTGAAACCGAAGCCGGTCTGATCCCTCGCCTGCCTGCCGGCTGGCGTCTGATACGCGAAACCCGGGCCGGTGACAGCCACGCCCGGCTTTATCAACGTGACAGCACGCAATAACCCGGCCTCCCTCTTGCCGCCGCGCGCCGGCGCGCGTAGTCTGGCCTGCGCGCGCGCCGGCACCCGACCGGGGCCCTGCAGGGCGGCATTTCGCCTTACTATCTGTATCAGGAGTACAGCATGAGCAATGAACTTTTCGAGCAGCTTGAGCAGCGCGTCAACAGCGCCGTCGATACCATCGAGATGCAGCGCATGGAACTTGACGAACTGCGTCAGGAAAACGAGCGCCTGAAAAACGAACGCCAACAGTGGGAAAGTCGTCTGGGCAGTCTGCTGGAGCGTTTCCGCGAGTTCGACGCCAACGCCACATCGGCGCCCGACACCTCTGCGCCCCAAACGCCGGCTGCCAGCCCCTCCTGGTAAGCAGGCCTGTCGGCCCCCCGACTCAGCGCGTGAGAGGACGCGACATCAGTATCGCGTCCTCGCGCTCGCCCGCAGCCTGTGGATAATAGCCCGCCCGGCGAGCGTCCACCGAAAAACCGTAGCGTATGTAAAGCGCCTGCGCCGCCTCGTTGCCGGCGCGCACTTCCAGCAGTATGCGCTCAAGCCCCAGTGCTTCTCCCTGTTCGATCATTGCCGTGATCAAGCGACCGGCCAGCCCCTGGCATCGATGGTCCGGATCGACCGCAATCATCTCGAGCTCGAGATCAAAAGGGCCGATCGAGACCACGGCAAAGGCCGTCAGCGTCTGCGTCCCTGTCGCCGCAATCCCCGTCAGGCGGTATCGCTCGTCATCAATCAGCGCTTCAAACCGTGACACCGACCAGGCATCCCTCCCTCTGGCACGGCCATCCAGCGCCGCCAGCGCCTCGGCACCGCCAGCGCGCTCAATGATCATGGCCATCCTGCGTCTGTGACGGTGCCTGCCACCACGTGCGCCACTCTCCCATGGCGGCCCAGAGCTGACGGCGCGATGCCGGCTCATCAAGCGATTCCAGCGCCGGCCCCTGCCAGAGCGGCAGATCAAGCACGCGGCTTTGCCCGTCATGGACGTCGAGTACCTCTTCCAGCACCGGAAGCTGGCCGAACAGCAGCAGTCTTTCGGGATGCCAGCCCCGCGCCCGACGACCGGCCAGAAAGGCCTTGAAGCCCTGACGCGCTTCATCGAGGGCGTCATCGACCGGCAATCCTTCCATCATGGGCCAGCCAAAGCGTTGACAGGACAAATCGGCGGCCGGCTGAACCCCACCGGCATACAGTATGGCGTTGAGCAGCGTCTCTTCCTGCGTACTCAGCGCCTCATCGCGAGCCAGCAGAATAAGCCAGCGCCCATCCAGCGTGCCCACCTGCAGCGAAAAGCGCAGCGGCTCGTGCGGCGCTCTTGAGACGCTGTTTTCAACCTTCGTTGCTGCCGGGGCCGCCTTGTTTTCGGCAACGGGCGCAGGGGCTTTCTCCACCGAAGCGGCGTCCGAGCGCTTTTCTTCACTCTTGCCGATATCGAGCAGAGCCCGAACCGAACGAGCCGGTGGCGTCGGGTCGTGCGGCGGGCTCTCGGCCACCTCGGCACCAGGTGTCGGGGCCTCGGAATGATCGATCTCATCGATCAGGGCGTGCAGGCGCTGGTGATGATCGAGCGACCCGGTGGCCTGCTCGGATGCCTCTTCCAGCGCCGGCAGATCGGAGGCCAGCGCATTGGGCAGCGAGTGACGGGCGACCCAGAGGTTGATACCCATGGCATCGAGGTACTGTCGGCGCGCGCGCTCGGTCACCATGCGTTACGTCCATTGAAGGGAATAGAGTCTAAAAGGCCTTCCCGCGGGAAGGCCAGACACCGGCATCGATGGCTCACGGTTCGGACAACACTAGGCACCACCGCCGCGGCAGTTCGGGGAGTCGGGGCGCTCGTTGTTGCGCGCCGCCCACTGCTCGGGCGTATAGAGATGCAGGGCCAGCGCATGCACCGGCCCCGCCAGTTCATCAGACAGGGCGGCATAGATCTGCTGGTGGCGCTTGACCGGCATTATGCCCTCAAACTGCTCGGACACCAGCGTCACCTTGAAGTGCGTTTGCGACTCGGGCGGCACATTGTGCTTGTGGCTTTCGTTTTCGATAGTAAGCCATTGCGGCTCGAAAACGGCCAGCTTCTGCTCGATCAGCGCCGCAATGTTGGCACCATCAAGCGTGTCCACCGAAGAAATTGTCATGGGCTACCACCTCCGGCACGTTGATATTGTCATTGGACAGGCATAACGACATGTGTCGACACCGCCGTCTATCCGGACTGATGCCGGCGCAACATGCGAATTCGTGATGCCGAAAGCATCAGCGCCACAATGGCGGAAGCCATGCCCATCCACAGGGCCAGGCTCACCGTCATGGTGCTGTCCATCGTGGTATTCATTATTCCAGAAAGCACCAGTGCAACCAAGGCGGCGCCAACAGACTGACCAAAGGTACGCACGCTGGCCAGCACGCCGGAGGCGCTGCCGCTGCGCGCCTTGGGCAGTGATCCCATCATTTCACGGTTGTTGGGCGCCTGATAGAGGCCAAAACCCATGCCGCACAGGGCGCTGCGCCACAAAATATCGATCGTTGAGGGCTGATCACCCAGAAGCGCCAGTGCCCCCAGCCCCGCCATGAACAGCAAAAGCCCGATCGAGGAGATAATCGGCGGACTGAAGCGGTCGGCCAGTCGCCCGCCCAGCGGCGCACCAATCATTACCCCCAGCGGCCAGGGCGTGAATAAAAAGGCGGATTCAAGCGGCGTGTAGCCCTGCACGCTCTGAAACAGAAACGGCAGACTGATAAACGCCATGCTCTGGGCCAGAAAGGAGAAAAACGAGGTCATCACCGCCATGGTGAACCGCGCCTCCCGGAAGATCACCAGCGGCAGCAGCGGATTGTCAAAATGGCGCTGGCGCCAGATGAAGCCGGTGAGTGCCACCAGACTCACGATCAGCAGGAGCGGCACGCTGCCCGGGCGCGACATGTCAGCGATGCTGTCGAGCATGATGACAAAGCTTCCCAGACCCACGGCGGACAACACGGCACCGAGCACATCAAACCGATAGCGACTGCCCTGCTCTTTCGGCAGCGCCCGAATCGCCAGCCAGATGGCCGCCACGCCAAGCGGCACGTTGATCCAGAAAAGCCACGGCCAGCTGGCCACGGCCAGCACCAGACCGCCCAGCGCCGGCCCGCCGGCCACCGCCAGCGAAATGGTCAGCGCGGTCAGCCCCATGGCCTGTCCCAGCAGCCGTGTGGGAAAGATGACCCGGTACATGGACGGCCCGATACTCATCATGGCCGCCGACCCCAGCCCCTGAATGGCGCGAAAGGCGATCAGCCAGCCCAGCGACGGTGACAGCGCACACAATATCGAGGTCAGTACGAAAATGATCATGCCGCCGATATAAAGACGATAGCGCCCGATGCGATAGCCCAGGGCGGCAAAGGTCAGCATGGAGGCGGCGCCCACCAGCTGATAGACGTTGATAATCCAGACAGAGGCGGCCGAAGAGACGCCCAGCTCTCGAGCGATGGTCGGCAGGGCAATGTTGACGCTGTTGATGTTGAGGACCGCCATCAGCGACCCCGACATGAGGACCATCATGGCCAGAATACGCTGGCGGGGAGGCAGGCCATCATCACCTTCACGCCAGGACAGTAGTGCTTTCAAGAAGAGTTACCGATAGTGCGGGACAGCGCGTGAGCACAGAGAGAAGGACATGGTGAAACAAGCCCGCACCGGCCATCGTGCCGGGCAGGCTTTGACATCATCTCGACGCCGAACGGTCAGACCTCGTCGGTATCAAGCAGCAGGTCGTCCTCGAAATCGCTCTGCTCGAGTGCCGCTTCCTCGTCCAGATCCACGCACAGATAGCTGTGCTCGACGCGCAGAAAGAATTCAAAGGTGACTTCGTTGATGTCCGGCCAGTGACGGGAATCTTCCTCCCAGGCGGACAGCTCGTTTTCAAGGATATCGGCAAAGCGTTCGTGCAGGCAGGCCTGCAGCGCGTCTTCCGTATCCATCTCGGGAATGAGGTAGATGGTGCTTTCGCGTTCGGCATCCTCGAGGGTGAGGTCGTCTTCACCCTCGGTCGCCTCCAGCGAATTGATCCAGTCTACAAAGGCCTGTCTGGGACGCACGCTGAGCGCAGAGCGGTTCACCAGTTTCATTGCGACTCTCCCGATTCGGGGCTGGTGGAAATCCTGTTCAAGCGCCCCAGTATGGCCGCCCGGGGTCACCAATGCCATGATTCATCCGGGCATTGACGCACATCGGGCGACCAGACCGGGAAAGGCGTCGCGATTTACTCTGCTTCCGGGCGCATGGCCGGAAACAGCAGCACATCACGGATGGACGGCGCATCCGCCAGCAGCATCACCAGCCGGTCGATACCGATGCCCTCGCCCGCCGTCGGCGGCATGCCATACTCGAGCGCGCGGATATAGTCGGCGTCATAGTACATCGCCTCGACATCGCCGGCGTCCTTCTCGGCCACCTGGGCGGCAAAGCGCTCGGCCTGGTCCTCGGCGTCGTTGAGCTCGGAAAAGCCGTTGGCGATCTCACGCCCACCCACAAAGAACTCGAAGCGGTCGGTCACGAACGGATTGTCATCGTTGCGACGCGCCAGCGGGCTGACCTCGGCCGGATATTCGGTAATAAAGGTCGGCCGCTCGAGACGATGCTCGGCCACGGTTTCAAAAATCTCGGTCTGAAGCTTGCCCAGTCCCCAGCCCGGCTTGACGTCGATGCTCAAACGCTCGGCCAGCGCCGTGGCACTGTCCAGCGAGTCCAGCTCGCTCGACTCGACGCCCTGACCATATTTTAGAATCGACTCGCGCAGGGTGAGCCGATCAAAGGGTTGAGAGAGATCACACTCGCTACCCTGATAGTGGATCAGCGTGGTGCCCACGGCCTTTTCGGCAGCAAAGCGCACCAGCGACTCGGTCAGATCGATCAGGTCGTGATAGTCGGCGTAGGCCCAGTAGAACTCGAGCATGGTGAACTCGGGGTTGTGCCGGGTTGACAGCCCCTCGTTGCGGAAGTTGCGGTTAATCTCGAAGACCCGCTCGAAACCGCCCACTACCAGACGCTTGAGATAAAGCTCCGGGGCGATGCGCAGATACATGTCGATATCCAGCGCGTTGTGATGGGTCACAAACGGGCGCGCCGTGGCGCCACCGGGAATCGGCTGGAGCATCGGCGTTTCGACTTCCATGAAGTCACGCTCGGTGAAGAACTGACGAATGGCGCTGATCACGGCGGCGCGAATGCGGAAAGTGTCACGCACTTCCGGATTCATGATCAGATCCACGTAGCGCTGGCGATAGCGCGCTTCCTGGTCGGTCAGGCCGTGGAACTTGTCCGGCAGCGGGCGCAGGCTCTTGGTCAGAAGCCGCGCGGTCTCCATCATCACGTAGAGATCGCCCTTGCCGGACTTGTGCACCGGGCCCTGGCCGAAAACAATATCGCCGATGTCCCAGCCCTTGATGTCTTCAAGCACTTCCGCGGGCAGGCCCTTTTTGTCCACGTAGAGCTGGATCTGGCCGGAGGCGTCCTGAATGACGATAAAGGGGCCGCGCTTTCGCATGATGCGCCCGGCCACCGCCGCCTGACGCCCCAGCGATTCAAGCGCTTCCTTGTCGTGCTCGCCAAGCTCTGCCTGAAGGTCCGCGGCGAGACTGTCACGGCGCAGGTCGTTGGGAAAGGCACTGCCGCCCTGAGCGCTTGCCTGCTCGCGGCGAGCGGCAAGCTTTGCCCGCCGCTCGGCGATCAGATGGTTTTCTTCGTGTTCACTGCCTGCCTGCTGATCCTGATTCGCCATTACCTTGCCTATTGAAAATAACCGTCAATGGCAGGCTCGTTACGGCCTGCGGTTCATGCCTGACACGATTGATGTCCAGAGCATGCGATGCCGGACAGCGAGCCTGCCGGTCGGAAGTCGTCTGTTCAAAACGTCTCTTCCGATCAAAGTCCCTGTTTGAGACTGGCTTCGATGAACTGATCCAGATCGCCGTCGAGCACACGCTCACAGTTGCTGGTCTGCACGCCGGTACGCAGATCCTTGATGCGCTGATCATCGAGCACGTAGGAGCGGATCTGGCTGCCCCAGCCGATATCGGACTTGGAGTCCTCGGCCTGCTGCTTCTCGGCGCTGCGGCGCTGCATCTCCAGCTCCCAGAGCTTGGCCTTGAGCTGCTTCATCGCGAAATCGCGGTTGGCATGCTGGCTGCGCTGGGTCTGACATGACACCACCACACCGCTGGGCTCGTGGGTAATACGCACGGCCGAGTCGGTGGTATTGACGTGCTGACCGCCGGCGCCGGAGGAGCGATAGGTGTCCACGCGCAGATCGGCCGGGTTGATGTCGACCTCGAAGCTGTCATCGATTTCCGGAGAGAGAAACACCGAGGCAAACGAGGTATGGCGCCGACCGCCGGAATCAAACGGGCTCTTTCGGACCAGACGATGCACGCCGGTTTCGGTGCGCAGCCAGCCAAAGGCGTACTCGCCCTGCACATGGATGGTGGCCGACTTGATGCCCGCCACGTCACCGGCCGAAATCTCGGAGATTTCCGCCTTGAAACCGTGATGCTCGGCCCAGCGCAGATACATGCGCAGCAAAATATTGGCCCAGTCCTGCGCCTCGGTCCCGCCGGAGCCGGCCTGGATATCCATGTAGGCATTGTTGGGGTCCATCTCGCCGGAGAACATGCGACGAAACTCAAGCTTGGCCAGCTGCGCTTCAAAACGGTCGAGGTCGCGACGGATTTCCGTCATGGTCTCCTCGTCGTCTTCCATGTGCGCCAGCTCGTAGAGCTCGCCGTTGTCGCGAATGCCGCTTTGCAGCGTATCCAGCGTGGTGACGATATCTTCAAGCTGCGCGCGCTCGCGGCCCAGCTTCTGCGCGTGGTCCGGGTCACTCCAGACGTCGGGGTTTTCCAGCTCGCGCGTTACTTCCTCGAGACGATCCTTTCGCTCGGCATAGTCAAAGATACCCCCTCAGGACGTCTGTCCGTTCGGACAGGTCCTTGAGCAGGTGATGAATGGGCGTGAGTTCCTGCTGCATGGTAGCTCGCTCGGCCAGGGCCACTGCGCCGGAAAGGGCCGCAGCACCTCATGTAAGAGTTGAAAAACAAGGGGCGTTATTGTAGCCAAACCACGCCCTGCCCGTCACCCGCCGCCCGCGCCTTTCCCGCCTGCAAAATAAAAATGGCAGAAATGATTATAAGTGCTGCTTTGACACCGTCTCGCCTTGCTGTGATCTTTCAGTCATGCCCGAGTGGGCGCATCGATAACAATTTCTGCCGGGGAACGTCATGAAAAGAAAACTACTGCTGTCGCTGATCGGTGCCGGACTGACGCTGGGCGCGCCGCTGACCCTTGCAGCCACGCTCAATGTCGGTATCAGCGGCGACCCCGCCTCGCTGGACCCGGCGCGGGTGACCGGCGGCGTCTGGGAGGAAGACGTCCTGCGCGATATCTTCGAAGGGCTGGTGGCCATCGACGCCCAGGGACAGATCATCCCGGGCGTGGCCACAGACTGGGAAACCAGCGAAGACGGTAAAACCTACACCTTCCACCTGCGTGAGGATGCCCGCTGGTCGGACGGCGAGCCGGTCACCGCCGAGGATTTCGTCTTTGCCCTGCGCTATCAGGTCGACCCGACAACCGCCTCCAACTACGCCCACCGCCTCTATCCGGTGGTCAACGCGCAGAAGATCAACGCCGGCGAGGCCGAACTCGACACCCTGGGCGTTGAAAGCCGTGACAACGGCCACACCCTGGTCATTCATCTGACCGAGCCGGCCGCCTACTTTCTCAAGACGCTGGTGCTGCCGTTTGGCTACCCGATCCCCGAACACGTCGTCAAGGACAAGGGGGAGCGCTGGAGCCGCCCGGACAATATCGTGGTCAACGGCGCCTTCAAGCCGGTGCGCTGGGTCTCCAATTCCGAGCTCGACACGGTCAAAAACCCCGAGTTTCATGACGCCGACAGCGTCTCACTCGACGGAGTCAACTACTACCCCGTCGAAGACAAGAACGCCGGCATCTCGCGCTTTCGTGCCGGCGAGCTCGATATCCTGCGAGACTTCCCGGCCGCGCGCTATCAGTGGCTTGAAAAGCAGATCCCCGATGCCGTGCAGATCACGCCGTCGCTGGGCAGCTATTACTACGTCTTCAACCTGCGCGAGGGCTCCCCGGTGGCCGACAAGCGCGTGCGCGAGGCGCTCTCACTGGCCATTCGTCGCGACGTGATCAGTGAGAAACTGCTGGATGGCGCCGTCACACCGTCTCACTCGCTGGTCCCGGAAGGGGTCAGCAACTACACCCCGGCCACCCAGCCGGGCCTTGATGACGACATGGACACCCGCCTGAATCGGGCCCGCGAACTCCTGAAAGCCGCCGGGTTTGGGCCCGAAAAGCCGCTCGATCTGACCCTGCGCTACAACTCCGGTGACGAGCATCAGCGCATTGCCGTGGCGGTCGCGGCCATGTGGAAGCCGCTGGGTGTCAACGTCGAGATGCGCAACAGCGAAGCCAACGTGCACTACTCGGAGCTGATGCAGGGCGACTTCCAGGTGGCCCGCGCCGCCTGGATCTCAAGCTATGACGACGCGCAGAACTTTTTGCAGCTGCTCTCGGCCGAAACCAACAACTACGGTGACTATCAAAACGCTGATTACAGCCAGCTGATCCAGCAATCCGATCAGGCACTCGACAGCGACACACGCCGCGACATGATGCAGCGCGCCGAAGCGATGGCGCTGGCCGACTATCCGCTGGCGCCGATCTATACCTACGCCGCGCGCAACCTGGTCAGCCCTGCCATTGAAGGCTGGGACAACAACGCCCTCGACATGCACGCCTCACGCTGGATCTCGATCGACAGCGATCGCTGATTACTGCCAGGCGTCCACCAGGGTGACAGAAGAACGCGCTCTTTTGTCACCCGTTTGTCATCCATCCGCCACGATATCGACCCTTTGTCCCCGATATTGGTCGCCTTTTTTAACGCTTCGTTAACTCTGGACACATCACCCCGGTGCGGAGTAACTTCAAAATTCGCCAAAAGCGAAACACGACTCGCGCCGCTATCCCGGTACGCGATAGCGACAACAATAATGCCAATATCGTGGGGACTTTCATGCCACCGATCCGCTCGCTTGTCAGCGCCATTGCACTTGCCTCCTCTCTTGCCGCCTCACCTGCCCTTGCCGATACGCTTCGCATTGCCATCATGGGGGAACCCGCCTCGCTGGACCCGCACCAGGTCAGCGGCGTATGGGAAAACGACGTGGTGGGCGATCTTTTTGAAGGCCTGGTCACCGAAGACGCACACGTTAAAAGGATTCCCGGCGTTGCCAGGTCCTGGGATATCAGCGACGACGGCAAAATCTATACCTTTCATCTTCGGGAAAATGCGAAGTGGTCGGACGGCGAACCCCTGACGGCCGAGGACTTTGTCTTCTCCTGGCGCCGCCTGCTCGACCCAAACACGGCCGCCAACTATGCCTATCTCCTCTACCCCGTCGAGGGCGCCGAGGCGATCAACAAGGGCGAGGCCGACGTCGACACGCTGGGCGTGCGTGCCATCGACGAGCACACCCTTGAAGTCACTCTGACCCATTCAACGCCCTATTTTCTGGATCAGCTTTCCCACTACACGGCCTATCCCGTGCCCGAACATGTGCTCAAGGAGTACGGCCGCGACTGGATTCGCAAGGGCCACCTGGTCTCCAACGGCGCCTTCAAGCTGGATCAGTGGCGCTCGCAAAACCGCATCGAAGCCTCGAAAAACGAGTACTTTCACGACGCCGACAACGTCGCACTCGATGAGGTGATCTATTACCCGATCGAGGATCGCAACGCTGCCCTGAACCGCTTCCGGGGCGGCGAAGTGGATATCGCACGCGAGTTCCCCACCCAGCAGTATCAGTGGCTCAAGGACAATTTGCCGGATGAAACCCATGTGGCGCCCTATCTGGGCATTTACTACATGGCGCTTAACTCGCGCGAGGGTCATCCCACCAGCGACGTTCGCGTTCGCGAGGCTTTGAACCTGGCGACACGCCGAGATGTCATCAGCGACAACATTTTAAAAATCGGCACCATCCCCGCCTGGAGCATCGTGCCCGAGGGCATCAATGACTACGAGCTTCAGGAAATGCCCGGCCATGACATGAGCAGTGATGAGCGCATGGCCCGCGCCAGAGAGCTGCTGTCAGAGGCCGGTTATGGCCCGGACAAGCCGCTTAATCTGGTCGCGACCTACAATACCGACGATGACCATCGCAAGGTCATGGTGGCACTGGCCGCCATGTGGAAGCCATTGGGCGTCAATCTGGACCTGCGCAACGCCGAAGTCGCGGTCCACTACCAAAACATGCGCCAGGGTGACTTTGATGTGGGCCGTGCCGGCTGGATCGGTGACTACAATGACCCGCAGAACTTTTTGAGCCTTTTCGAGACCGGCGTCCCCAATAACTACGGCGCGTATTCCAGCGCCGAGTTTGATGCACTGATGGATCAGGCCGCCGGCACGCAGGACATGACGCAGCGTGCCGACGTCATGGCCAACGCCGAACAGGTCATGCTCAAGGATTTCGGCGCACTGCCTCTTTATTACTATGTGTCGCGCAATCTCGTCAGCACTCGTCTGTCGGGCTGGGAAGACAACATCGAAGACCTCCACCGCTCTCGCTGGATCAGCATCGAGCAGTAGCTTCCATGTCATCAGCACCGTCCGCCGGGCGGTGCTAACATGCCGATTTTATTCATCTCTTTTGAACAGGCACCGTTCATGAATCGTCTCGTTTCCGGCTGCATGGCAGTCGCTCTGGCCTGGTCACTGCCGTTGACCGTTCACGCCGCCACGCTGGATATCGGCATTTACGGCGAGCCGGCCTCGCTGGACGCCGCCCGCGTCACCGGCGCCGTTTATGACAACGATGTGCTGGGCGATCTGTTCGAGGGGCTCGTGACGCTCGCCCCCGACGGCGACTATCAGCCGGGCGTGGCCACCGACTGGTCGGTCTCCGATGATGGCCTGACCTGGACGTTTGACCTGCGCGACGATGCCCGCTGGTCCGACGGCGAGCCGGTCACGGCCGATGACTTCGTGCTCGCCTTTCAGCGCGCGCTGGACCCGAGCATCGCCTCCATCTACGCCAATCTGCTCTATCCGCTTGAAAACGCCGCCGCCATCAACCGCGGCGAGGCCGAACTCGACACGCTGGGCGTCCACGCCGCAAGCGATCATCAACTCGAAGTCACCCTCGAGCAGCCTACGCCCTATCTGCCAACGCTGATGGCGCATATCATCGCCGCGCCCGTGCCCTCGCATCTGGTGGGCGAATATGGCAACGACTGGACACAGCTGTCTCATATCGCCACCAACGGCGCCTTCATGCCGAGCCGCTGGGTCTCGCATGACCATATTGAGGCGGTGAAAAACCCGCAGTTTCACGACGCCGACAGCGTCACGCTCGATGGCGTCAACTACCACCTGGTCGAGAACCTCAATACGGGCCTGTCGCGCTTTCGAAGCGGCGATCTGGACGTCATGCGCGATTTTGACGCCAGTCGCTATCAGTGGCTCATGGACAACCTGAGCGACGCCGTGCACCTGCACAACCAGCTCTCGACCTACTATTACGCCCTCAATAACCGCGAGGGGCATCCGACCAGCGACGTGCGCGTGCGCGAGGCGCTCAACCTGGCATTGCGGCGCGACATCATCGTCGACAAGGTGCTGCAGGGGGCGGCCAACGCCACCAGCGCGCTGGTGCCCGAGGGGATCAGCCATTACGAGGCGCAGACCATGCCGGGCGTTGATGGCGATATCGATGCGCGCATGGAAAGGGCAAGAACGCTTTTAAAGGAGGCCGGCTACGGCCCGGAGCATCCGCTCAACCTGCGCCTGCGCTTCAACTCCCGCGATGATCACCGCCGCATCGCCGTGGCCGCGGCCGCCATGTGGAAGCCGCTGGGCATCAATATCGAAATGGTCAACGCCGAGGCCAACGTTCACTACGCCGAGATCGCGCGCGGCGACTTCGACATTGCCCGCGCCAGCTGGGTGGCGGATTTTGACGATGCCAGCAATTTCCTGAGCATTCTCGCCTCCGGCAATACCAAGAACTACAGCGGCTACCAAAGCGCCGAATTCGATGAACTTCTGGCGCAGGCCACGGCGCAGGCCGACCCGGACAAGCGCCGCGAGCTGCTCGAGCAGGCCGAGCGCCAGGCGCTGGGAGACTACGCTCTGGCGCCGATCTATGCCGATGCCGCGCGCAATCTGGTCAATCCGGACATGACCGGCTGGGAAGACAACGCCATCAATCGCCATCTGTCGCGCTGGATCAGTATCAACCCGTAGCCCTCACACCGGGCCGGCCGCGATGCCGGTCCGGTGTAAGCATAATAACGTGACCGACAGCCGGCCTGACCGGGCGCTCGCAAGCCTTTCATCCCGTCCCGGGACCAGGCGATGGCGGCCCTGACGCCCTGTCGGTGCCGGGACACCGGTTTTGTTGTATCGCCACCACCCACGCCGAGGTAAGACGCCGTGCTGAGCTATATCGCCAAACGCCTGGCCATGGCCATCCCCACCCTGTTGATCGTGATTACGGCCTCGTTTTTTTTGATGCGGGTCGCCCCGGGCGGCCCCTTTGACGGCGAGCGCCAGCTGCCACCGGAGATCGAGGCCAATCTGATGGCGGCCTATCATCTGGATGAGCCGCTGCCCATGCAGTATCTGCGCTACATGGGCAACCTCCTCCAGGGCGATTTCGGACCGTCGTTCAAGTACAAGGACTTCTCGGTCACCGACCTGATCGCCCAGGGCTTTCCGGTCAGCCTGGAACTCGGGGGGCTGGCGATTGCGCTGGCGCTGCTTTTCGGCATTCCCATGGGGGTCATGGCGGCGCTCAGACGCAACTCAACGGTGGACTATCTGCTGATGGGCACGGCGCTGGGCGGCATTGCCGTGCCCAACTTCGTGATCGCCCCGCTGATGGCGCTGTTTTTCGGCGTGATTCTGGGCTGGCTGCCGGTGGGCGGCTGGAACGGCGGCGCCCTGCCCAATCTGGTGCTGCCGGTGGTGGCGCTGGCCATTCAACAGATTGCCTACATTGCCCGCATGATGCGCGCCTCGATGATCGAGGTGCTGGGCAGCCATTTCATTCGCACCGCCCGCGCCAAGGGTCTCAACGAGCGTCAGGTGATCTGGCGCCACGCCCTGCGCCCGGCGATGCTGCCGGTGCTCTCCTATCTCGGTCCGGCCATCGCCGGCATCATCACGGGTTCAGTGGTCATCGAGCAGATCTTCGGGCTGCCGGGCATCGGGCGCTATTTCGTGCAGGGCGCGCTCAACCGCGACTACACGCTGGTGATGGGCACGGTGGTGTTCTACGGGATCCTGATCGTGCTGATGAACCTGATTGTCGATCTGCTCTATTCGCTGTTCGACCCGCAAATTCGCTATGACGACTGACCGGAGCGCATCATGACCTCTTCCCACGGTGCTCATGACACCCACGCCGCGTCCGGCACGACCCCGGGCGACGGTGATCACCTCCAGGGCGGTGGCAGCCCCAATCCACCCGAGGCGCCGGTCGCTCAGCCCGGCGAGAGTCTCGCCCGCGAGGCCTGGCGGCGGCTGCGCCACAACCGGGCGGCCATGGCGAGTCTCATTTTGCTGGTGGCGATGGCAGTGGTTTGTATTGCCGGCCCCTGGCTGCTGCCCTGGGATCTGGCCGAGGTGGACTGGGAAAATTTCGGCACCGGCCCGACGCTTGCCAACCAGCACTGGCTGGGTACGGACGCCAACGGCCGGGATCTTTTGACCCGTACGCTCTATGGCGGGCGCGTGTCGCTGTCGGTGGCGCTGGTGGCCACGCTGGTGAGCCTGGTCATCGGCGTGCTCTACGGCGCCATTTCCGGCTACGTCGGCGGGCGCACTGACAATCTGATGATGCGCTTTGTCGACATCATGTACTCCCTGCCCTTCATGTTTCTGGTCATCCTGCTGATGGTGGTCTTCGGGCGTAACATTTTTTTGATCTACGCCGCCATCGGTGCGGTGGAGTGGCTTGACATGGCCCGTATCGTGCGCGGCCAGACGCTGTCGCTCAAACGGCGCGAATTCATCGAGGCCGCCCACGCCCTGGGCGTTCGGGATTCAAAGATCATTACCCGCCACCTGATTCCCAACTCGATCGGCCCGGTCATCATCTATGTGACGCTGACGGTACCCAAGGTGATCCTGTTGGAGAGCTTTCTCTCCTTTCTGGGGCTGGGCGTACAGGAGCCGCTGACCAGCTGGGGCGTACTGATCAGCGAGGGCACCGCCAACATGCAGGGCGCGCCCTGGATGCTGATCGTGCCGGCCACCTTTCTGGCCGTAACGCTTTTTTGTCTCAACTTTCTGGGCGACGGGCTGCGTGACGCCCTCGACCCGCGTACCCGCTAAGGAGTCCACCATGTCGACACCCCTGCTCGAGATCGACAATCTCAAGGTGGACTTTGAACTGCCCACCGGTACCGTCTGCGCCGTCAAGGGCGTCAGCTTTCATATCAATCCGGGCGAAACCCTGGCGCTGGTCGGCGAGTCCGGCTCCGGCAAGTCGGTCACTTCCACCGCGCTGATGCGCCTGCTGCCCGAGATGGCCACCATATCCGGCGCCATTCGGCTGGACGGCGAGGATCTGACACAGGCCAGCGCCGCGCGGATGCGTCGGCTGCGCGGCAACGAGTTCTCGATGATCTTTCAGGAGCCGATGACCTCGCTCAATCCGCTGCATCGTATCGGCCGCCAGATTGCCGAAGTGCTTCATCGCCATCGCGGGCTCTCCGGCAGCAAGGCACGCGCTCGAGTGCTGGAACTGCTCCACCAGGTCGGCATCCCCGATCCCGAACGGCGCATTTCAAGCTACCCTCACGAACTCTCCGGCGGCCAGCGCCAGCGCGTCATGATCGCCATGGCGCTGGCCTGCGAACCGCGCCTTCTCATCGCCGATGAGCCCACCACGGCGCTTGATGTCACCGTGCAGGCCCAGATTCTCGATCTGCTCCGGGACCTGCAACAGCGCTACGGCATGGCGATATTGTTTATCACCCACGATCTGAGTCTGGTGCGTCGCTTTGCCGAGCGGGTCTGCGTGATGCGCTACGGCGAGCTGGTCGAGGCTGGTGAGACCGCGAAAGTCTTCAATGAGCCGCAGCACGACTACACCCGCATGCTGCTCGACGCCGAACCGCGCGGCAGCAAACCGGCCGTGGCCGACGATGCACCGGTGCTGCTCAGCGGCCGGGACGTGCGCGTGCGCTTTACCACCAAAAAACGTCTGTTCGGACGCGACGAGCATTTTGAAGCGGTACGCGGCATCGATCTGACCGTACGACGTGGTCAGACCGTCGGGATCGTGGGCGAGTCGGGCTCGGGAAAATCAACGCTGGGGCGGGCCCTGCTGCGCCTTCTGAAAAGCCAGGGGCAGCTTCGCTTTGAAGACACCGACATCAGCGGTTTTGACAAGTCGCACATGCGGCCTCTGCGTGCGCGCATGCAGGTGGTCTTTCAGGACCCGTTTGGCTCGCTCTCGCCACGCATGACCGTCGGCGAAATTATCAGTGAAGGACTCAGGGTGCACTTTCCGGAACTCGACCGGCGCGAGCGCGAACGGCGTGTGATCGAATCGCTTGAAGAAGTATCGTTGGATCCGTCGATGCGCAAGCGCTACCCGCACGAGTTTTCCGGTGGCCAGCGCCAGCGCATTGCCATTGCGCGCGCCCTGGTGCTCAAGCCTGACTTCCTGCTGCTTGATGAACCGACCTCGGCACTGGACCGCTCGGTCCAGATGACAGTCATCGAGCTTTTGCGCCACCTGCAGCAGAAATACAACCTGACCTATGTGTTCATCAGCCACGATCTGGCCGTGGTTCGGGCGCTGTCCGATACCGTGCTGGTCATGAAGGAAGGTCAGGTGGTCGAACAGGGCAGCGCCGAGACCATTTTCCGTACGCCGCAGCAGGAATACACAAAAGCGCTTTTGAAAGCGGCCTTTTTGCGTGACATGGAAAACGTTGCCTGACAGCAAAATGAATAATGGCCCTCATCTGAAGGGCCGGTTTTTCTGAATTCGTTCATCATCGATTGAGCCCATGATAAAAACGAACCCTTCGATCACGGCCAATTTTTAATCTACCCTGAACGACAGCCACTTTGCGCCGAGAAACCTTTTTCCATCTTTAATTTCTGCCGACATCGCCTTCTAAACAGTCAGTTCTGAACAGTTATTTTTTCGAAGCCATAAAATGAACTGCCCCCCGATTTGAAACCTTTCATGTATTGGACCAATAGATATTAAATTAAAGTTTATTTATCAAACCGGTCTGTGATACAAAAAAATTAAGGCTTGATTACCCCCTGTGTCGCTGACGTTAATCAGCCTGAAAATGGCCGTAGAGCCATGACAATGAACGCTGCATCGCTTTAACGATAACACCTCAACGGAACCCCATCATGACAATAAAAACCCTTGTAGCGGTTGGCGCACTTTCGATATTTGGTCTGACAGCCTGCCAGAATTATGAGCCTTTCGGTGATGGCCGAGGCAGCTTCTCACGCGCTGAAACGGCCAGAAGTGATGTGGATACCAGCCAGATTCCCGGCGATGTTCTTCAACGCTTTCGCCAGCTCGATTCGCGCAATGAAGGCTACGTTGATGTACAGCAGATCACGGAAGACCCGGAGCTTTCTGCCATCCTGCGCAGCAGTAGCGACAGTGCCAGCGGTCGTTTAACGCTTGAAGACCTCGCGCGTTATTACCAGTAAGGCAAGATTTCAGGGTGCTCATCAGGACATGCGTTGATATCCGTGTCCGGGAACACTTGCGTCACAACACCAATAAATAAATGCAAGGAAACAAACCTATGGTCAGGCATCGTATTGCGCCACTGTCTCTGGCGGTTGCGCTGGCAGCGCTTTCCCACCCCGCCGGCGCCGTCACCATTTATGAAACCGCTGATGATCTTTTCAGCATCGGTGGCCGTATTGCCAACCGAAGCATCTGGGAAAACGGTCAAAGCTATCGAAACGCCAACTCCGGTTCGCGTATCAACCTCGTCTATCAGCGCCACTTTTCCGATGGCTGGACAGGGATTGCCCGCACCGAGTGGGGCTTTGACCCCTTCTTTGTCAATGGCGATGACGACCACTTCAAGCGGCTGCTCTTCGGCGGGTTTCAGCATGAAGAGTATGGCTCAATCACTATCGGTAAACAGGTCTCGCCCTGGACCGACATGGTCGCGGCCTGGACCGACCAGTTTCTGATGTCGGGTGCCTCGGCCACCGGCTCCTATAACGGCCGCAGCGGCAGAAGCGATGGCGGTGTCGAGGGCCTGGGCCGTGCCGACAACTCGATCTACTACAAAAACAGCTGGGATGAGTGGACGCTGGGTTTGATGTATCAGACCCGTGACGACAGCACCAACAGCGGCGGACGCGCACAGTTCAACGAAAACGGCAGCTTTAACGGCTTCAGTGCCCCGTCCGGTTACAAGCGCAAATACACCACCCAGGCCGCGCTCGAATGGGCCGCCAACGATGAGCTGGCCTTTTCGGCGGCTTATTCCCACTCCGGCTTTGATGACCAGGAAAACGGTGATCGCACTGCCACCAACGTGAACGCCTGGCTGGGCGGCGCGCGCTGGACCCCGGGCGACTGGTACTTCGCCGTCACCGGCGGTCAGTACCGCAATGCCATCACGGATGGCAGCCTGGGCAACGGCGGAGACGGCCTGTCTCCCAGCGCACGTGGCTATGAGGCCATCGGCATCTACAGCTTTCAAAATCCCTTCGCCTGGACCGATACCCTCCAGGTCTACGGCGGCCAGAACCGCCTGTGGGAAAAGGACTCAAGCGCCCGCCTGAGCTACTACACCCTCGGCACGGCATGGTTCTACAGCGACTGGATCGTGGCGCTGGAGCAGTTGCTCGATGACAGTAAAAACGCTGACGGCCGCGATCGCCGCAATAACGTCACCCAGCTGCTGGTGCGCTTTAACTACTGATCACCTCGTGATGCTCGCACATCCCTGACGATTGGCTAACGACGCTTCGGCCCTGCAGCACTCGCTGCAGGGCCTTTTTTATCTCCGGCATTGATGTCGCTGCCTGCCTTGACCGTGGGGCAACCCCAGGGTTTTATGCTGCAGGCCTGTCACGCATCGAGTCGAGGATGTCATGAAAATTGGTGAGCTGGCCCGACAGGGCGATGTGACCCACGAGACGATCCGCCACTATGTTCATCAGGGGCTGATCCATGCCGGGCGCGACCCGAATAACGGCTATCAGCACTTTGACGAGGAGGCGCTGCGCCGCGTGCGCTTCATTCAGCGTGCCCGGACGCTGGGCTTTAGCCTGCGCGAAATCGCCGAGATCTTTGCCCATACCGATCACGGTGACTCCCCCTGCCCCATGGTGCGCGATCTGCTCAGCGCCCGGCTGCCGCGAATTCGCGCACAGATTCAGGCGCTCGAGGCAATGGCCGATCGCATGGAACAGGCGCTGACCGCCTGGTCCGACATGCCCGATGGCGCACCGGATGGCCATACGCTGTGTCAGCTGATCGAGCACTGGAACGAACCGGACGCGCCGACTCATGGGAGGATCGATGAGTAACCAGCGAACCTGGCACCTGACACTTGCGGGTCTGCACTGTGGTGGCTGCGTCAAACGGACCCGCACCGCACTGGAGACTCTCGACCCGAAGGCCCGCATCGACATCGAGGTAGAGCGTCTTGCCATCACTACCGAGCGGGCTCGTGATGAAGTCATCAAAACGGTAGAAAGCGCCGGCTTTCAGGCCACGCCAGCCGAAGACGGCCGCGATCACCATCAGCTGACCCTCGAAGGGCTGCACTGTGGGGGCTGCGTCAAACGCACCCGGGGCGAGCTGGAAGCGCTCGACCCGCAGGCGCAGATCGAGCTCGATACCGAGCACCTGTCGATCACAACCGATCATTCGCTTGATGCGGTGATCCGCGCCGTCGAGACAGCCGGCTATCGCGCCGTGCCCGCCGGCGCGGCGCCCGGCTCAGCGCCAGAGCCCGGTTCCACGCCAGGGGCCGATACTGACGATGCCGGCGCATCGGTCGAGGCCGACACACCAGCGAGCCCGACCGAGCCACGAGGCGATGCCATCGAGCTGCAGCTGACCGGCATTACCTGTGCCGGCTGCGTGCGCACCATTCAAAACGCGCTGGATCACGTCGACGGCGTTGATGAAGCCCAGGTCAACTTCGCCACGCGCAGCGCCCGGATACGCGGCGATGTCGACACCGACACCCTGATCCAGGCGGTCGAGCGTGCCGGCTATGGCGCCGAGGTGATCGAGAGTCTCGAACAGGGCGAGGCCCGCCGCGGCGAGCTGGAGCAGCAGAGCTATCGCCGGCGAATCCGCGACACCTGGCTGGCGCTGATACCGGGTGGGGCACTGATGGCTTCCATGTTCTTTCATCACCCGCAGCTGGAAGGCGATGAGCGCTGGGTGTGGGTCGCCATCGGCCTGGCCGTGCTGGGCATCATGATGGTGGCCGGACGCGGCTTTTATGACGCCGCCCTCAAGGCCGTGCGCCACCGCATCGCCAACATGGATCTGCTGATCGCGATCGGTACCACCACGGCCTGGCTCTACTCCATGTTTGTCGCGCTGTTCCCCGCCACCGTGCCGGAGGCGGCGCGCGCGCTCTATCTGGAAGCGCCACTGATGATCATCGGGCTGGTCAGCCTCGGCCAGGCGATCGAGACCCGCTCCCGCGGGCGCACCTCGAAGGCGCTGTCGCAGCTGGTATCGCTGCGCGCCAGTACTGCCCGAGCAATTCGCGATGGCCAGGATATCGACGTGGCGATCGACGAGGTGGTCCAGGGCGATCTGTTGCGCCTGCGACCCGGCGAGCGGGTGCCGGTGGATGGCGAGGTCATCGAGGGGCGCAGCCATATCGACGAGTCGATGCTGACCGGCGAGCCGCTGCCGGTGGCGCGTGACGTCGGCGACCGGGTCTCGGCCGGCACGCTCAACACGAAGGGCACGCTCACCCTGCGCGCCACCCGGGTCGGCAGCGAGACCAGCCTGTCGCGCATTATCGAGCAGGTGCGTCAGGCCCAGGGCTCGCGACCGCCCATCAGCCGGCTGGCCGACCGGGTCGCCAGTCTTTTTGTGCCGGCGGTCATGGTGGCTGCCGTCATCACGGCGCTGATCTGGTTCAACCTGGGCCCCGAACCACGCGTGACCCATATGCTGATCACCGCGACTTCGGTGCTGATCATCGCCTGCCCCTGCGCGCTGGGGCTGGCCACGCCCATTTCGACCATGATCGGTGTGGGCCGCGCCGCCAGTGCCGGCATCCTGATCCGCCACGGCGAATCGCTGCAGCGCATCGGCGAGCTGACCGCGCTGGTGGTCGACAAGACCGGCACTCTGACCGAGGGCAAGCCGCGGGTCACCGACAGCGTCTGGCAAAACGATGATCATAAAACGGCGCTGGCGCTGCTGGCAGGCCTTGAGCGCGGCTCGGAGCATCCGCTGGCCGCTGCCGTACTGGCGTTTTGTGGCGAGCAGCAGGTCGAGCCGGTCGATGTCACAAACTTTGAGGCCTTCTCCGGGCGCGGCGTTACGGCCACCGGTCCAGACGGCGAGCGTCTGGCCCTGGGCAATGCGGCGCTGATGGAAGAGCACGGCGTCCCCCTTGAAGAAGCGTTCGATACCGTCAGCGCCTGGGAGGATCAGGCGCGCAGCGTGCTGCATTTCGCCATCGATGGCCGACTAGTCGCTCTGCTGGCCGTGCAGGACCCGCTGCGTGAGGACGCGTTCGAGGCCATTGTGCGCCTTCATGCCCGCCAGCTGCGCGTGGTGATGCTGACCGGCGACGCCGAGCCGACCGCACGGGCCATCGCCCGACAGGCCGGCATTGACGAGGTCCATGCCGGTCTCAAACCCGAGGACAAGCAGCGCCATATCGAACGGTTGCGCGGTGAGGGTCATGTGGTCGGCATGGCCGGCGACGGCATCAACGATGCCCCGGCGCTGGCCGCAGCGGATGTCGGCTTTGCCATGGGTGCCGGCAGCGATGTGGCGATCGAATCGGCCGGTGCAGCGCTGATGCGCGATTCGCTGCACGGCATCAGCGACGCCATTGACCTGAGCCGCGCCACGATCACCAACATCAAGCAGAACCTGTGGGGCGCCTTTGCCTACAACACCCTGGGCATTCCGATTGCCGCCGGCGTGCTCTATCCGCTGACCGGCACCCTGCTCTCGCCCATGGTCGCGGCACTGGCCATGGCGGCATCGTCCGTCACAGTGGTGACCAACGCCAACCGGCTGCGCCGCTTCACCCCGGAGCGTTTCATGCCCGAGCGCCACGACACCCCGACATCAAACACGGAGGCCAGCGCATGACGCTTTTGATTAACGCCCTGGGCATCGCCGCCATCGTCTTGATCATCTGGTGGTTTCTGGGCGGCCAGGGCAAGGCATGACACACCGGCCCGACTGGCCCACACTGGCATTTGAGGCCAACCCACAGGGAGTGTTCCCCGATGTCCGCACAGCAGGCGCCCGCCATTCATGGCGTGATTGAAACCGTGCTCTACACCGCCGACATGGCCCGGGCGCGAGACTTTTTTGAAACCGTACTGGGGCTGTCACCGCACAACGCCGATGAGCGCTTTACCGCCTACCCAGCGGGATACTCGATGCTGCTCGTCTTTCAGCAGGGGCAGACCGATGACACCGTCCATCTACCCGATGACATGGGCACCATCCCGCCCCATGACGGCGGCGGGCGCCAGCATGTGGCGCTGGCCATCGGCAGGGACGCCCTCACGGCCTGGGAAGCACATCTTGCAGCCCATGATGTGGTGATCGAAGGGCGCACGCACTGGCCGCCGGGCGGCGAAAGCCTTTACTTTCGCGACCCGGACGGCCATCTGCTGGAGCTGGTCACGCCCGGACTGTGGCCCAACTACTAGGCCCTTGCCGGCCGGTGCACGGTCACTGCTGATGGCCTGATTGCTGGTGTCTAGTTACTGCTGGTGCCGGTGTAGCGGCCGGGCCGGTGGTTGAGGGTCAAAATCACGCCGAGCACGGCCGCACCCAGAATGGAGTAGCCCACGTTGGCCAGGGGCAGCACGAAAAAGGCCAGCAGCATGACCAGCCCATCCAGGGTGAGCTGCACCTTGCCCGCACTCCAGCCGCGGCGGTCCTGCAGATACAGCGCCAGAATGTTGAAGCCGCCCAGGCTGCCGCGGTGGCGAAAGAGTGCCAGCGCCCCCAGCCCGATCAGACTGCCGCCCATGAGCGCGGCAAACAGCGGGGAGACCTCGCCGATATCGATCCAGCGCGGCATCTGCCAGGTAATCCAGGACAGCAGCGCGATGGCAGCAAACGTCTTGAGCGCGAACTGATGGCCGACCCGCTGCCAGGCGAGCCAGTAAAACGGCAGGTTCACGACAAAAAAGACCGGACCGAAGTTCCAGCCGGTGACGTAGGTAATCAAAAGTGCGATGCCGGCGGTGCTGCCGATCAGAATCTGGGCGTGCTCGTAGAGCCCGATCCCGAGTGCGGCACAGGCCGAGCCGAGCATGATGGCCATGACGTCTTCATGCAGGCGATGTCGAGTCGCTGATGCATCCATCGATAATATCCTTGTTGTTGTATGACCGCCGGATAGGCAGTGCATGAGGCACGGCGCTTGTGGCACCTGAAGGTATTATCGACAGCCCCGGGGCAGGCGTCGAGCAGCCACCCGGCGTTTATGTGGCGCTGTGCTCGGCGTGCTCGATCATGAGCTGCAGGCTTTCCCGCCCGCGGTAGCGATTGCGCGACAGGCGAAAGGCGCAGCGAATCTCCTCCCCGACGGTGACCGGCATGTTCTCGCCGGGCGTGACGGCGCGAAACCAGATCGCGCGAACCATCTGGCTGCCGGCATCCAGCGTCATCATCAGATGATTGCCCTCGCTGCCCACCAGTCGCGCCTGATCCACCACGAAATGTCCCTCAAACAGCGGCGCCTCGAATTCGCGGCCATAGGGCGCCAGCGCCTCGAGCTCATCAAGAATCGGCAGCGCCAGTTGATCGGGCGCCAGGGTGCCGTCGCTGAGAATCAGCGGATAAAGCTCGCGACCGTCCAGCTGCTCGTCGATGGCCGTGGCCAACGCGCGGCGAAACGCCTCGAGCTCGGCGTGTGGCACGCCGACACCGGCCGCGCCGCTGTGGCCGCCAAAGCGTGGCAGAGCGTCTGGCGAGAGCTCAAAAGCGCGCTGAAGCGCATCGCGCAGATGCACGCCCTCCACCGACCGTCCGGAGCCGGTCAGCATGGCAGGATCAGGCGCCTGAGTGAGCACCACGGCCGGGCGGCCAAAGGCCTGCACCAGCCGCGAGGCCACAATGCCCTGAACACCGGGATGACCGTCGGGCAGATGCACCACCAGCACGCGCGCGCCCTGCTCCAGCTGCGCATGGGCCATGGCACGCGCCTGCTCGGCCATGTCGGCCTCGATGGCCTTGCGCGACTGGTTGTCGTCATCAAGCACGCTCAGATAACGCCGTGCGCTGGCATCATCCTCGGCCAGCATGAAATGCAGCGCCGCATAGGGGTCATCAAGGCGCGAGCGGGCGTTAATACGCGGGCCCATCTGAAAGGCGAGCGTCTCGGCATCAAAGGGGGTGCTGTCCGGGCCCAGCCGCTCGGCCATCATCCGCCAGCAGGGCGCTTCCATGCGGTTGATCAGCTTGAGCCCGAGCGTGACCACCGCGCGATTGATGGCACTGTCCCCCAGCGAGACGCAGTCGGCGACCGTGCCGAGTGCCACGTAGGCCAGCCAGGGCGAGAGCTTGGGCGTGTCAGCAGACAGCCGGCCGGCCTCGATCAGGTGCGAACGGGTCAGCGACATCAACAGCCAGCACACCATGCAGCCGGCGATGGTGGCATCCGGGTAGTCGCAGTCGGCGCGTGACGGATTGACGACGGCATAAGCCGAGGCCGGCGGTCCTTCGACAGGCAGGGCGTGGTGGTCGGTCACTACCACATCGATGCCGGCCGCTTTCAACCGCGCCAGGCGCGGCTCGTCACTGGAGCCGCAGTCGGCACTGATAATCAGCGACGGGCGCGGCGTCAGCGCCAGCGTTTTATCCACCAGGGCCGCGCTGATCCCGTAGCCATCGTTGATGCGATGGCCGATCAGGCTGTGAAGCTTTTCGCGCGGCACGCCAAACAGCTCGGCCAGCGTTCGCAGAATCACCACATGCGAGGTAATGCCGTCCACGTCATAGTCGGTGATGATGCCGATATGTTCGCCATCGATGACGGCGCGGGCGATACGCTCGGCGCCGCGGGTGGCGTCACACAGCTTTTCGGGATGCTCGATATAGCGCAGGGCCGGGGTGACCAGCGCCGAGACCGGCGCGCGCGGATCCTTCAGGCGCCCGGCCAGAATGCGCGCCTGCAGTTCGGTCAGGCCGGCATCACGTGCCTCCTGATAGAGCCCTTCATGACAGGGGCGCTGCAGGATTTTTTTATTGAGTGACGCTTTCAGGGGATCACGCGCGTTGTCCACGGGGGCTCCGAATACTCAAAGGCTGCGCCGGCATCGATCATGCCGGCGCAGCCCTGTTGGAAGAATCGCTTGTTACACCATCAGGTCAGAGAGGTCATGACCTGTCGCTGGTAGGCGTTGCGTTCGGTCAGACGCTGATACCAGCGCTCGAGGTGTTTGAGCTGCGGGCGCTCGATGGGCATTTCAAACCAGGCATAGGCCATGCAGCCCAGCGGGATATCACCCATGCCCATCGAGTGACCGGAAAGCCAGGGCTGGTCGGCCAGCACGGCGTCGACGCGGGCGAGCAGCGTGGCGCACTCGGCAATGCCCTGCTCCCTGAGATCGGCGTCACGCTGCGCTGGCGGCAGTCGGACCGCATTCAAAAAGACGTCGCGAAACGGCGCCGTCAGCATCGAGGTGGCCCAGTCCATCCACTTGTCTGCCTCGGCGCGCCGAGTCGGATCATGGGCTGCCAGCGGCTCGGCGCCGTACTGCGCCATCAGATAGCGCACGATGGCGTTGGACTCCCACAGCACCAGCGCCCCGTCCTGCAGACACGGAATCAGACCGTTGGGATTGAGCGCGCGGTAGTCAGAATCATTGACCACACCGAACTCGCCGCCGGCGTCGAGGCGCTCGACGTCCAGGCCCAGCTCATCGGCGCACCAGAGCACCTTTCTAACGTTGGTCGAGTTGGCCCGGCCCCATACCTTCAACATGTCACTTCCTCGTCGAACGCTGACTGGTCACTCAGCTGCTGGCCACCCGATGCTCGGCGACAAAGCGCTGGACATCGCGCGCGCTGGCCGGCAGCACATCGTAGCGTTCCTCGATATCCATCAGATCGCTCATGGACTCCGGCAGCGCCGCGCCTTCAAAGCCCGCCCTGACCACCGCGTCCTCGAACTTGGCCGGATGGGCCGTGGCCAGCGTGATCATCGGCGTGGTGTCATCGCTGCGTGCGGCTTCAGCGGCGCGATAGCCGGTCGCGGTGTGCGGGTCGAGCAGCTCACCGGTCCGGCCAAAGGCCTCGCGAATGACCTCGAGGATGGTGTCATCATCGACCCGGTGACTGGCGAACTTTTCACGCAGGGTCGCCAGCGGCGCATCGGCCAGTGCCGTGGGCTCCTGCTGAAAGCACTCCAGCAGCGCACGGACCCGGTCGCCGTCACGATCGTAGGCATCAAAGAGCAGACGCTCGAAGTTCGACGACACAACGATATCCATCGACGGCGCCAGCGTGGCGGCCAGCTCCCGTTTGGAGAAGTCGTTGTCGGCCAGCGTGCGGTGCAGGATATCGTTGGCATTGGTGGCAATCACGAACTGCTTCACCGGCAGCCCCATGCGGCTGGCGGTATAGCCGGCAAACAGATTGCCGAAATTGGCCGACGGCACCGTGAAGCTCACCTCACGATGTGGTGCGCCGAGTGCCACGGCCGAGGCGAAGTAGTAGACGATCTGCGCCATGATGCGCGCCCAGTTGATCGAGTTGACCGCGATCAGCCGGGTACCGTTGAGAAAGCTCTGGTCGGCGAAGCTGGTTTTGACGATCGCCTGGGCGTCATCGAAGTTGCCTTCGATGGCGATGTTGTGGACGTTGTCGGCCAGCACCGTGGTCATCTGGCGGCGCTGCACACCGGAGACGCGCTGATAGGGGTGCAAAATAAAAATGTCGAGGTTGTCGCAGTGGCGACAGCCCTCGATGGCCGCCGAGCCGGTATCCCCGGAGGTGGCGCCCATGATAACCGCCTTCTCGCCACGCTTTTTGAGAAAGTGATCCAGCAGGCGACCCAGCAGCTGCAGCGCAATGTCCTTGAACGCCAGCGTCGGACCGTGAAAGAGCTCCATCAACCAGTGATTGTGCGAGAGCTGCTTGAGCGGGGCCACGGCGTCATGCTTGAAGGTGGCGTAGCTGTCGTTGATGAGCCCACGCAGGGTGTCATCATCGATCTCGCCACCGACAAAGGGCTTCATGACCCGAAAGGCGATCTCGGTATAGGGCTGGCCGGCCATGGCCGCAATCTCGTCACGGGAAAACTGCGGCAGCGTTTCCGGCACGTACAGGCCGCCGTCCGGGGCCAGTCCGGTCAGGACCGCTTCTTCAAAATTCAGCGCGGGAGCGTTCCCGCGCGTGCTGATGTAACGCATGGTCTGTGCGCCCCTGATCAGACGTTTTCGTCGAGGTGTTCGATGCGGATGCGGGTCAACGGCCCGGCGATATCGGCCAGCGCTTCAAGCTGTCGGATCGCTTCGTTCATGTTGGCCTCGCGGGTGCGGTGCGTGGTGATGATGATCGGCACCAGCTCGCCTTCGGTGGCTTCCTTCTGGATCAGGGCCTCGATGCTCACGCCCTGCTCGGCCAGAATGGTCGCCACGCGGGCCAGTACGCCCGGACGGTCCACGGCCAGCAAACGCAGGTAGTAGGCCGTGACGATGTTCTCCATCGGCAGGATCGGCAGGCTTTCGTCGCCTTCCACGATGCCGCTGAAGGCCAGATAGGGCGTGCGATAGTCATGATGGGTGGCCATGTCGCGTGCCACGTCCAGCAGATCGGCCACCACCGCCGAAGCCGTCGGTTCGGCACCGGCACCGGCGCCGTAGTAGAGCGTCGGGCCCACGGCGTCGCCCATCACTTCGATGGCATTTTTGACGCCATGCACGTTGGCCAGCAGTTGCTCTTTGGGCACCAGCGCCGGATGCACACGCAGCTCAATGCCGTCCTCGGTGCGCTTGGAAATGCCCAGATGCTTGATGATGTAGCCCAGCACATCGGCCTGTTTCACGTCGTCGAAAGTGATCCGCGAAATGCCTTCGGTATAGGCCCGCTCGAACTGCAGCGGCACGCCGTAGGCGATCGAGGCCAGGATGGTCAGCTTGTGGGCAGCATCGATGCCTTCGACATCAAAGGTCGGATCGGCTTCGGCATAGCCCAGCGCCTGCGCTTCGGCCAGCACGTCCTCGAACGCCCGCCCTTCATCGCGCATGTGGGTCAGGATGTAGTTGCCGGTGCCATTGATGATGCCGGCCACCCACTGAATGCGGTTGGCCCCCAGGCCTTCGCGCAGGGACTTGATCACCGGAATACCACCGGCCACGGCGGCCTCGAAGGCAACGATGACCCCTTGCTCGGCTGCGGCGCGAAAGATTTCGTTGCCGTGCACCGCGATCAGGGCCTTGTTGGCGGTGACCACATGCTTGCCGTGACGGATGGCCTCCAGCACCAGCTCCCGGGCCACGTCGTAACCACCGATCAGCTCGACCATGACGTCGATATCGGGGTTGCGGGCGACCTCGAACACGTCCCGGGTGACGTCGATACCGGTCAGGTCGAGATGTGGCATGTCGCGCCGCGCGCCGATCTGCTTCACTACAATGGCGCGCCCGGCGCGACGCTCGATATCCTGGGCGTTACGCACCAGTACGTTGAACGTGCCGCTGCCCACGGTCCCCAGTCCGCAAATGCCTACCTTTACCGGTTCCACCGTCTTGCCCCCTGGTCTACTGATCTCAACGCTGCATGACTGTTTTACCCGGTGTCGTGCGACACCGGGCGGAGAAGCAGTGTAACGCCCTGCGGGACTTCCATGAATGCCCCGGCATCAATTCTCCAGGCCCAGCATGCCGACCAGCCGTTCCACCGGTACATAACCCGGGATCATGCGCCCATCGGGCAGGATCAGCGCGGGTGTGCCCTGGATGGCCATCTGCTTGCCCAGCGCAAACTGCGAGGCGATGGGCGTGTCACAGCTGGCCGTGCCCTTGAGCTTTTTGCCCTGCTTGGCCCGAGTCATCGCTTCACTGCGATTGTCGCTGCACCAGACCTGGCTGAGCTCCCGTGCGCCTTCGCCATTCATGCCACTGCGCGGGAAGGCCAGATAGCGCACCTCGATGCCATGCTTGTTGAGCTCGGGCACCTCTTCATGAAACTTGCGGCAGTAGGGGCAGGTGGTGTCGGTAAAGACGTTGATAACGGCCTTGACTTCACCGGCAGGACGGAAGACGACCACGTCTTCATCGTCCACCTGCTTGAGCAGTTCAACGCGATGCTGCTGCTGTTTCTGCTCGGTCAGGTTGACCATCTGACCGTCATCGTTGCGATAGAGATCGCCCACCAGCAGATATTTCCCTTCAGCGTCGCTGTACAGGGTCTGACCACTTTCCAGCTGTACTTCGTAAAGGCCCTGCACAGGCGATGGTTCTACCGCACGAACCGGCATCGATTGACCGTTGACGACCAGACGGTCGGTCAGGTCCTTTGGTACATCAGTGTCATCGGCCTGTGCGCTCTGCGCCATCAGGGCGCCGGCCATCAAGGCACCGGTCAGTGTCAGGCGAAAGGGAAAAGCAAAAGACATGGACATGGATCAATCAGCCCCGTGGATGATGTTTGGCGTGAATGGCCTCAAGACGCGCCTGAGCCACTCGTGTGTAAATCTGTGTGGTAGAGAGGTCGCGATGGCCGAGAAGTTCCTGCAGCACACGCAGATTGGCGCCGTGATTGAGTAGATGGGTGGCAAAGGCATGGCGCAGGGTATGCGGCGACAGCGGCGCGTCGATACCGGCTCGCGTGGCATGGTGCTTGATGCGATACCAGAAGGTCTGTCGCATCATGAAACCGTCGCTGCGGCCGGGAAAGAGCGGTGCCCGGGTGATATCGCCCATCAGCTCGCCGCGGCCTTCACGCAGATAGCGCTCGAGCCACTCGATGGCCGGCTCCCCCATCGGCACCAGCCGCTCGGCATCCCCCTTGCCCAGTACCCGTACCACGCCCTGACGCAGATTGATGCTGTCGACCCGCAGCCCGACCAGCTCGGAGACACGCAGACCGCAGCTATAGAGCACCTCCAGCATGGCTCGGTCGCGCAGCCCCAGCGCGGTGGTCACATCGGGTGCTTCCAGTAAACGCTCGACCTCTTCCTCCTCCAGCGTGCCCGGCAGGTCCGCTCTGGCCCGCGGCGCCACGATATCGGCCAAAGGGTCGTTGTCGATCTGGCCCGTGACCAGTGCCCAGCGATAAAAACGGCGCAGGCTGGAGGTCAGCCGGGCATCGGAGCGCGCCTGATAGCCATCGCGACGGCGCTCCTCGATAAGCCCCTGGTAGGTCCGGCTGTCCGGGGCCAGAAGACCCATGTCATGGCGTATCAGGTAACGCTGCCAGTGCATCAGATCACTTCGATAGGCATCCAGCGTGTGCATGCTGGCGCCACGCTCGAGCCACAGCGCATCAAGAAAGGCATCAATCAGCTGACTGGACATGACAGTCTCTCGTGAAAACAGGCTACCCCGGACAACCCACGCCACGAACAGGCGCCCGGCCCGGGCCCGGACAGACAAAAACCCCGCCCATGATGCATGGTGCGGGGTCTTTGGGAAACTGCCCGTCAGTTTCGGGCAGTATCGGAAAGGCTCAGGACTTCTTGGCGAGCTTTTCCTTGATGCGTGCGGACTTGCCGCTGCGCTCGCGCAGATAGTAGAGCTTGGCCTGGCGAACATCACCGCGACGACGCACTTCGATGCTGTCGACCTGACGGCTGTAGGTCTGGAAGGTACGCTCAACGCCCACACCGTGAGAAATCTTGCGCACGGTGAAGGCGGAGTTCAGGCCGCGATTACGCTTGCCGATCACGACGCCTTCAAAGGCCTGGACACGCTCACGAGTGCCTTCCACGACCTTGACGTTGACCACGACAGTGTCGCCGGGACCGAAATTCGGGATTTCCCTGTCCAGCTGCTCGTTTTCAAGCGCCTGGATAATCAGGTTTTTGCTGCTCATGACATTTCTCCAATGTGACTGGACCCGGTAGCAGTGTCTGCAGCACCGGCGTCCTTGATCCCGGCGACATGCGCGGGGTCGATTCGTGGGTGACGCGATATCATCAGGGCGCTGCCCCTTGATTCCGCACCGCCGCATCGGCATGGCCCGATGCGTGTTCCTCGATGAACTCATCCAGCAGCTGACGCTGTTCGCGGTCGAGTGTCATCTCCTGCAAAAGCTCCGGACGACGCAGCCAGGTCCGACCCAGAGACTGCTTGAGCCGCCACCGGCGAATCTCGCCGTGATGCCCACCCAGCAGCACCTGCGGTACTCGTCGTCCGTCTACCTCTTCCGGACGCGTATAGTGCGGGCAGTCCAGCAGACCGTCGCTGAAGGAGTCCTCCTCGGCAGAGGCCTGGTGGCCCAGCACACCCGGCACCAGTCGCGCCATGGCGTCGCACAGTACCATGGCCGGCAGCTCGCCGCCGCTGAGCACATAGTCACCAATGGACCACTCTTCATCGATATCCAGATCGATGACGCGCTCATCGATGCCTTCGTACCGACCGGCTACCAGCACCAGCCGCTTGTACGAGGCCAGTTGCCTGACGCCTTCCTGATCCAGCCTTCTGCCCTGCGGAGAAAGGTAGATCACCCGAACCGGTTCACCGTCATCGCTTTCGCTTTGCTGCTCACCGTGGTGTCGGGCTTCGGCAATGGCACGCCGCAGCGTATCCACCTTCATCAGCATGCCGGGGCCACCCCCGTAGGGGCGATCGTCCACGCTGCGATGGCGATCGAAGGCGTAGTCGCGCGGATTCCAGCAGTCGATGCGCATCAGGCCGCGCTCGACGGCGCGCCCGGTAACACCATGTCGTGTTACGGCATCCAGCATTTCCGGAAAAAGCGATACCACTCCAATCCACACGAGCCGTTACTCACCTGACAGGGAAGACAGCATTCAAAAATCGGGATCCCAGTCGACGGTCATGGTACCGCCTTCAAGATCCACCCTTTGAATCACATCATCCGGCAGAAACGGAATCAGGCGTTCACGGTCTTCACCGCGGACCACCAGAACGTCGTTGGCACCGGTCTCGAAAAGATACTGAACGCGTCCCAGTGCGACACCGTTGACCGTACAAACGTTGAGCCCTTCCAGCTGATACCAGTAGTACTCGTCGTCTGCCAGCGCGGGCAGCTCGTCGGCCTTGAACCAGATGGTGGCCCCTGCCATGCGCTCGGCGGCTTCCCGCGAATCCACACCGTCAAGGCGAACCACCAGGCCCTTGCCGTGACGCTGACCATTGAGCAGGGTCATGGGCGTACGCCGACCATCCTGCTCAACCAGCCATGTATCGTAAGCGAGGATACCCTCCATGGGGCTGGTCCACGAATACACGCGAAGCCACCCTTTCACGCCATAGGGGCTGGTCAGCTTGCCCATGACGACGTACTGCTCAGGCGACTGCGTCATACCGATTCCAGAATCTATCAGGCGGAAGCGGCTTGCTGCTTGCGCGCAAAGCGCACCAGCTCGGCGACGCGATCAGAGAGCTGCGCGCCCTGGGCCTGCCAGTGCTCGATGCGCTCAAGGTCGATACGCAGACGTTCCTGCTGACCGCGGGCGATCGGGTTGAAAAAGCCCACCTGCTCCAGGTAGCGGCCGTCACGCTTGACGCGCGAATCGGTCACATGCAGGTGATAAAAGGGACGCTTCTTGGCGCCACCACGTGCCAGACGAATGGTAACCATTTAAAGTCCTTCAGTTGGAATAGCGTCGCAAACAGCGCGACGAGGCCATAAACATGTTGCGCGCATCGCCCTGATCACTGACGCTCCGGAAAAATCACCCCGGAAAACGCCATGCGCAGGCGCGCGGCTTCTCGAAGACGCGGTATTCTACGGGAAATTTCAAGGCTTGGGAACTGCATGAATGCAGTTCCCCTGCAAGCAAAATCGGGCGACGCTCAACGACGCGGCAGACCACCGGGACCGCCAGGGCCACCCATACCGCCGGGACCACCCATGCCGCCGCCGGGGCCGCCCATGCCACCGCCGCCGCCCATCATGGAGCTCATGCCGCGCATCATTTTCTGCATGCCGCCCTTTTTGCCCATCTTCTTCATCATTTTCTGCATCTGCTTGTGCTGTTTGAGCAGACGATTAAGATCCGGCACGGTCGTCCCGGAACCGGCGCAGATGCGACGCTTGCGCGAGCCGTTGATGAGATCGGGCTTGCGGCGCTCCTTCGGCGTCATGGAGTTGATCATCGACTCAAGCTTGCCGAATTCCTTCTCGCTGGCCTGCCCCTGGGCCATTTCGGCCATCTGCCCCATGCCGGGCAGCTTTTCAAGCAGACTGCCCATGCCGCCCATGCTCTTGAGCTGCTGGAGCTGATCGCGAAAGTCCTCGAGATCGAAGCTTTCGCCCTTTTTGATCTTTTTGGAGAGCTGGTCGGCCTTGTCGCGGTCGACCTTGCGCTCGGCCTCCTCGATAAGGCTGAGCACGTCTCCCATGCCCAGAATGCGTGAGGCGATACGGTCAGGATAGAAAGGCTCCAGGGCATCGGTTTTCTCTCCCATACCCATGAACTTGATCGGCTTGCCGGTGATATGACGTACCGACAGCGCGGCGCCGCCACGGGAGTCACCGTCGGCCTTGGTCAGGATCACACCGGTCAGCGGCAGAGCTTCATGGAAGGCCTGTGCCGTATTGGCGGCGTCCTGACCCGTCATGGCATCAACAACGAAAAGCGTTTCCTGCGGGGAGATGGCGCGATGAAGGTCGCGGATCTCGCCCATCATGGTGTCGTCGATATGCAAACGACCGGCCGTATCGACCAGCACCACGTCAAAGAACTGAATGCGGGCATGGCGAATGGCCGCTTCGGCAATCGCTGTCGGCTGCTGTTCGCTGGTCGAGGGGAAGAACTCGACGCCCACTTCATGAGCCAGCGTTTCAAGCTGGTCGATCGCCGCCGGGCGATAGACGTCGGCCGAGACCACCAGGACCTTTTTCTTTTCACGCTCGCGCAAAAAGCGGGCGAGCTTGGCCACCGAGGTGGTCTTGCCCGCCCCCTGCAGACCGGCCATCAGAATGACCGACGGGGTCTGCTTGAGCTCAAGGGGCACATTGCCCTCGCCCATGGTGGCTTCCAGCTCCTGCTGGACGATCTTGACGAACTGCTGGCCGGGCGACAGGCTTTTGGACACTTCCTGACCCACGGCGCGCACGCGAACGCGCTCGACGAAGTCCTTGACCACCGCCAGCGAAACGTCGGCTTCCAGAAGCGCGCGCCGGACTTCGCGCAGGGTGTCCTTGATGTTCTCCTCGGTCAGTCGTGCCTGTCCGGTCACGGATCTGAGCGTGTGGGAGAGACGATCTGTCAGGTTATCAAACATGAGCTTCTCCGATGGTGCAGCGGCGGCGGCAGAAACGTGAGAGGCGCCCATGCCGAGACCGGAAAATGTTGGCACGCATTATAACGGTTCAGGGGACTGCCATGCACCAGCCTGACAAGGATTCGTGCTGAAGGCGGGCAAGATACCCCGGTGATGCCCGGTTTCGATCGAGGTTGGCTCCCGGTATAGTAGTCAAACCCCGTGATCTGCATCACGACGCGCACGCCCGGTTCGCGATTTCCATACGGATAGTCACATAACGATGCTCACGCTTTTTTCTGCCCTTGTGGCAGTCGTGTTTTACTGCACCGCCGCCTGTCGCCAGATGCTGTCCCTGACCCGGCGACTGCCCGTGCGTCAGGGGCTGGTCAGCGCCGCCGGCGCCCTGGCGGTGGTGGGCCATGGCATCGTGGTCTATACCACACTGCGCGCCCATGACGGCCTTAATCTGGGCATCTCTGAAACCATCTCGCTGGTATTTTTCCTGATTGCCGCTTTGCTGTTGCTGGCCAGCATCAAAAAACCGGTGATGCCGGCCGCGGTGGGCCTTTATCCGCTGGCCGCGCTGAGCGTGATAGGCGCCGTCGGTTTCCCCGAGTCCAGTATTGAATACGGTTTTACCCCCGGCATGCTGGCACATATTGCCACCTCGGTGCTGGCCTATGCCTTTTTGATCATGGCCGCCGGCCAGGCCGTATTGCTGGCCGTTCAGACCCGCGCGCTCAAGCACAACCACCTTCGCGGCATCATCCAGGTTCTGCCACCGCTGACGACCATGGAACGGCTGATGTTCGAGCTGATCATCTGTGGCATGGTCTTTTTGACCGCCTCGATCATCAGCGGCTTTTTGTTCATCAACGATCTTTTTGCTCAGCACCTGGCGCACAAGACCGTGTTGTCACTGCTGGCGTGGGTGCTCTTTTCCATCCTTTTATGGGGCCGCTATCAGCGCGGCTGGCGCGGGCCGTGGGCCATTCGCTGGACGCTGGGCGCCGTGGTCGTGTTGATACTGGCCTATTTCGGCACCAGGCTGATCATCCAGCTGCTGCATGGCTGAGCCATGTCGCGGGGAGGCTGCCCCCTGCCAATGCCGCCTTGACACCCATGACACAAGTTTCTAAAAACGATCGATCACTGATTCCGAGGATCCACCGACCTTGAGCGATGACACTCCCCTGGGGCTGATGTTTGCCCTGCTCGTGCTGCTCATTATCCTGTCTGCTTTTTTCTCGAGCTCGGAAACCGGCATGATGTCCATCAACCGCTACCGGTTGAAGCATCAGGCCAACACGGGTCACAAGTCCGCCAAACGCGTACTGCGCATGCTGTCGCGGCCTGACCGGCTGATCGGTGTCATCCTGATCGGCAACAACTTCGTCAATAACCTTGCCGCCTCGATCGGCACCATCATCGCCATCCACTTTTTTGGCGAAGTCTCCGGGCCGGCCATCTCCACGGCCATTTTGACCCTGGTCGTTTTGATCTTTGCCGAAGTCACGCCCAAGACCATGGCCGCCCTGCGCCCCGAAAAGATTGCCTTTCCCGCCTCGCTGATTCTCGACCCCCTGCTGCGCGTGCTTTATCCGCTGGTCTGGCTGGTCAACGGCATCTCCAACGGTCTGCTGCGCTTGGTCGGCGTTCGCGAAATCGACGGAGGCGCGGCGCATCTGACTCGTGACGAGCTGCGAACGGTCGTGCATGAAGCAGGCACCATGATTCCGCGTCGCCACCAGACCATGCTGCTGTCGATCCTTGATCTGGAAAACGTCACGGTCAACGACATCATGGTGCCGCGCCACGAGGTGGTCGGACTTAACCTCGAGGATGATCTGGACGTTTTGCTCTCCGAGATTCGCACCAGTCAGCACACGCGAGTGCCGGTCTACAAGGGCGATATCAACAGCATCATCGGCATTTTGCACCTGCGCAATGCCGCACGCATCATGTCTCAGCCCAACGTCAGCAAGGCCTCGATTGTGCAGGAAGCGCGCGAGCCCTACTTCGTGCCCGAGTCCACGCCGCTTCATACCCAGCTGCTCAATTTCCAGCAGCAAAAGCGCCGCATCGGCATCGTGGTCGATGAGTACGGCGATGTTCAGGGGCTGGTCACGCTCGAGGACATCCTTGAAGAGATCGTGGGCGAGTTCACCACCGATATTGCCGATACGCATCAGGAGATTCATCAGCAGGACGACGGCAGCTACATCATCGATGGCACCGCCAACATTCGCGAGATCAACAAGGTCCTGGCCTGGCAGCTGCCGACCAGTGGCCCCAAGACGCTCAACGGATTGATTCTCGAATATCTGGAATCCTTTCCCGACGCTCCGGCCAGTCTGGAGATCGGCCCCATCCGGCTCGAGATTCTCGAGATCAGGGAGAACCTGATCACCTCCACACGCTGCTGGCAGACCCAAAAGCGCACCACGCGTGCAAGCGATGCCCGCCAGTGAGCCGGGATCGGCATATCGCAAGGGCCGCTTTTGAGATTGAATTAAGCCTGTTTTGGTAAGTTGCGCGGTATCCATGATGGTCGCCCCGGGGACGCATGATGTTATCGCTCAATTTTTCGCACGACTTGCGTGCAACAGGTCAACATGATGTTCATGGATAGCCTTCGGCTGCGCTTGCCTCTCCTTTTCTGCCTGATGATGCTTCCGGTCATGATTGCAACGGCCCGGGCCTGCCCTGAAGAAGGTCGCGACGTCTCTCAGGATGAAGTGCTGCAGATGACCGAAAACGGCCATATTGAGCCTTTCCCCGTGATTCTTGAAAAGGCCCGGGAGTATCGCAGCGGCAAGCTGCTCGAAGCCAAGCTCGACTGTGTCAACCAACGTTATGTTTACGAAATCGACATGCTCGATCATGATGGACAGATCAGGGCACTTCGATTCGATGCCGTTACCGGCAGACATCTGGGCCTGGAAGAAGATTAGAGGGGTAAAGGTAACCATGCGGCTGCTATTGATTGAAGACAATGTCCCGCTTGCGGACGAACTGACTGCCCTGTTTACCCAGCACGGCTACGCCGTTGACTGGTGCACGGATGGCCGCGATGCCGCTGTCATGGCAACCAGCGAACCCTTCGATATCATTATCCTCGATCTGGGCCTGCCCGGTCGCCCTGGCCTGACGCTGCTGGAGCAGTGGCGCGCCGACGGACTGGACACGCCCATTTTGATTCTCACGGCCCGCTCCAGCTGGAGCGAGCGCATTACCGGCCTGCGCGCCGGCGCCGATGACTATCTGCCCAAGCCCTTTCATCCCGATGAGCTGATCCTGCGCCTTCAGGCACTGGTGCGGCGCCGCCACGGCCAGCGCCCGTCGCCGACCATTTCGGTGGCCGGTGTCGTGCTGGACGAAAACGGCCAGAGCGCATGGCGCACCTCCAACGACACGCCGGTCAACCTGACCCGCGCCGAGTTTGCGATCCTGCGCTATCTGATGCTGCACCCGGAACATGTCATCGCCAAGGATCGCCTTCTCGATCACCTCTACGACAGCGAGCATGACCGCAATCCCAACGTGGTCGAGGTGCACATCAACCACCTGCGTCAAAAGCTCGGCCGTGGCGTGATCATCACCCAGCGGGGCCAGGGCTATCGTTTCGGCGGTGACAGCGTCGCCGCCTGATGTCGCTGACCCGCCGCCTCGATCTGGGACTGCTGGCTTCGGTGCTGGTGGTCATGCTGCTGCTGGCCCACGGCAGCGTGGTGCTCTTTGACTACGTCCTGCGCGACTACCTGACCGAACGGCTGCGCGAGGATGCCGAAAGCCTGGCCACGCTGCCGGTGGATCGTGACGATCAGGTCCGCATTGATCCGCTACGCCTGCGCGCCTCTTTCAATCAGGTCTACTCGGGCCAATATTTTGTCATCGACATTGATGACACCATCCACCTGCGCTCGCGCTCTTTGTGGGATCATCGCCTCAAGCCCGTGGCCGGCGATACCGCGCAGATTCGCCAGGGGCCGGAAAACCAGTCCCTGCTGGCCTGGACCGGTCAATATCATCGCGGACGACATCACTTCACCATCACCACGGCGCTGGATTACAGCACCGTGACCCGGCGTCTGGACTGGCTGCGTCTGTGCATCTGGGGACTGGGCGGCGTCATGGCCATTTTGCTGGTGTTCATTCAGCGTCGGGTCATTCGTCTGGGGCTCATGCCGCTGGAGAAGCTGCAACGTGAACTGGCCCAGCTGCACGAAGGCAAGCGAATGGCGCTGGAAACCCGGGTCCCGGACGAAATTGCCCCCTTCGTCGAGGAACTCAATCACCAGCTGGAGCGCATCGAGCGCGTGCTCAACCGCTCACGCGACGGCATTGCCAATCTGGGGCACGCCCTCAAGACGCCGCTGTCGGTGATGGAAACGCAGCTGGCCCGCCCGGAACTCGAGCAGTTCCCCGACCTTCGTCAATCGCTGCATGCCCGGCTGGATGACATCCATCGTCTGGTGGAAAAAGAGCTGCAGCGCGCCCGACTGGATACCGGCGAAGTGTCTGCCGCGGCCCGCTTTCAGCCGGACAGCGACATTCAGCCCCTGCTGGACACGCTGCGCGAGATTCATGCCAACGTGACGTTCATCAATGACAGCGCGCTGCTATCGCCCCTGCCCTGGGACCGCGATGAACTGCTGGAGATTCTGGGCAACCTGCTGGACAACGCCGGCAAATGGGCGCACGGCCTCGCCCGCCTGACCATGTCCTACCAGAAGGGCCGGTTCGTGATGCTGGTCGAGGATGATGGCCCGGGCATACCGCCGGACCAGCGAAGCCGGGTGATGGGGCGCGGCACGCGCCTGGATGAACAGGTTACCGGCCACGGTCTCGGGCTGGGCATCGTGGAGCAGATTGTCCATCATCACGGCGGAGAGATTCATCTCGGCGCCAGCAATCTGGGCGGGCTGGCCGTCACCGTGGAACTGCCCGCGCCCCTGCCGGGCTGAACCACCTACCCGTCACCGCGCGGCCTGGCGCGGCTTTTACCCGGCAACATCGTCCTGCTCTGTCAGCGCAGCCGGTGCACGCACGGGCTTGTTGCTGGCATAGGTGTCGATGCTGGTCTTGAGCGCGGCAACGCTTGCCTGAAGCGATTCACGCGTCACGGTCTGTGAAGCGACCGGCGCGCCAAAGCTCAAACAGACCCGGGCGCGAAAGCGCTTCGGCATGCCCTGAAACGGCACGCCCTCATAGCGCGACGACCAGGAGCCCCACAGACCGGACAGTGCTGCCGGTACCACCGGCACCGGGTCACGCTTGAGGATCAGGTCGATACCGCGACGAAACTCGTTCATCTGGCCATCCCGTGTCAGACGCCCTTCAGGAAACAGCATGACCACTTCCCCGTTTTGCAGCGCCTTGCTGACCAGATCCAGCGCGCGACGCATGCCCTTGGGATCACGGCGTTCGGAGGCTACCGGGATGGCCCCGGCCATGCGGAAGAACCAGTTGAGCCAGGGCGATTCGTAGATGGGCTTGTCCATCAGAAAACGCAGTGGCCGGGGGCTTGCGCCGCCCATGACCAGCGCATCCATGAAGCTGACATGGTTGCACACCACGATCGCCGGCCCCTCATCGGGAATATTCTCGATTCCCCTGATGCGCAGTCGATACCACAGGTGTACCAGCACAAAGATGCTGATGCGCATCATGGGACGTGCCTGCAACAGGGCGCAGACCAGCGCCGTCAAAAGGGAAATGGCCGCGAGAGAGGCAAAGAAGGTGTGCAGGGAAACACTCAAAACGCCGATCAATACGGCGCCAAAGGCCGCCGACAGCACCATGAACAGCGCATTGAGAATATTGTTGGCGGCGATCATGCGCGCCCGATTCTCGTCACGGCTGTAAATCTGCACCAGCGTATACAGCGGGATGATGTAGAGCCCCCCGCCGACCCCGATCAGAATCAGATCCAGCAGCATCCACCAGAATCGCGGCATGGCCATGAGCTCTGCCAGCGTATTGATGCCCGTGCCCAGCATCGGGTGTGCCGCAAAGTCAAAGCCCGCCAGCGCCAGTACAAAGGCACCGATGGGCACCAGTCCCACCTCCAGCCGGCCGGCCGATAGACGGGCACAGACCAGTGACCCGAGCCCGACGCCCACGGCAAAGGCCGCCAGCAGCACGGTCACCGCACCGGCTTGGCCACGTACCACATGACTTGTCCACAGCGGCAGCTGCGTCAGATAGCAGGCACCCAGAAACCAGAACATGCTGATGCCGATCAGGGCGCGAAAGATGCGAGGTGTATGCCAGGCGGCGGATAGTACCTGCCAGGAGCCTCGCAAGGGCTGCCATTTCAGCTGCCCTCGCGACTGGGCCGGAGCGGGCGGTACAAAAAACGCTGCGCCCAGACCACACAGGGAAACAATCACCAGCGTGGCGCCAATCAGCACGTGCGCCTGACTGCCGCCGACGGCCATAAGGATGCCGGCGCCAAGCGTGCCGAGCAAAATGGCCAGAAAGGTCCCCATCTCGACCCAGGCATTGGCCTGAACCAGCTCCGTGCGCTGCACGTGCTGGGGCAGAATGGCGTACTTGACCGGTCCGAAAAGCGCCGACTGGGTCCCCATCATGAACAAAAGCCCCAGCAGCAGGGCGTAGGCTTCAAACCAGATGGCAAGTGCTGCGCACACCATGGTGGCAAGCTCCAGCCACTTGAGTGCAATGATCAGCGCACGCTTGTCCCGGTAATCGGCAAGCTGCCCGCCCCAGGCGGAAAACAGTAGATAGGGCAGGATGAAAAGGGCGGCTGCCAGGTTATTGATCAACCCCGCATCCCAGCCCAGCCGGGGCACGGCCACAAAGGTCACCAGCAGCAACAATACGTTTTTGAAAACGTTATCGTTAAAGGCGCCCAGCGCCTGAGTCCAGAAAAAGGGCGCAAAAAAGCGACTGCGCATCAGGCTCAGGACATTTCTCAACGGCCCGTCCCCCCGGCGCGCAGTCCTGACAAAATGGTGTGCAGCAGCTGGTCGAGCAGCTCGGTAACCTCAAGGGCCTGCCCCTGACCATAACCCAGACGCTCATTGAGCCCCAGCTGCACAAGGCCGTGCACGCTGCCCCACAGGGTACGCGCCAGCCGGCTGGCTTCGAGGTCTGCCATGTTGGGCTGTACTTCCTTGAGCGTGGCCTCGACCCGCAAAAACAGCGCCTCGATCATGCGCCCCTGACGGGTATCAAGCTCCCCCTCTTCGGCCAGCGGATAGTCAAACAGCAGCTGCCAGCGATGAGGATAGCGGTGAGCGAAATTCCAGTAGGCTCTGGCCAGTGCGCTCAGGCGCTCATCGGGCGTGCCGGCCTGGAAGGTATCGATCTGTCCCTTGAGGCTGTCGAGCGTTTCAAGGTTGACGTACTGAAGCAGATTGTTGAAGCTGCCATAGAGCTTGAGCAGCGTACTGGGTGCACAGCCAACGTCGCGTGCAATGGAGCGCAGGGACAGGGCATGTATGGGGTGCTCCTTGAGCCAGCTGTCGCATGCCGCCATGACACTGGCATGCAGCTCCTCCGGTGAATGCTGTCTTGGGCGCGCCATAAGATTCCTGCCTGTTATATTTTGTGATCGAACACTGTTTTCATACAGCATATCCAGCCTGTCTTTAAAAGCAAGGGATATTGCGGATACGTAAAACACAAGTATCGTGAACAGTCTTTATACATGGATACATGACATTTCAAAGTTTTCCTTAATGAGGCGGCGCGCTCTGCCACTCTTTTCAAGTCGTCAGGAGGGGCTGCCATGGCAGGGCGTCTATATATTGAAGCGCTGAACACCGCACGGCTTCTGGACGACATCGTGATCGACAAGCCCGTGATGGCCAGTCCCAATCTCGCGCCCAGGCACTGGCTGTCGATGCTGCGTCTCGAGCAGGGGCAGATACATCTGGGTCGCGCCTTCTGGGGCATGACGCCCTCCTGGCTCAAGGTGCTTGACCATGCTCCGCACTGCGCGCGGGCCGAGTCCCTTGATGACAGGCGCATGTTTCGCGAGGCTTTCAGTGCCCGACGCTGTCTGATCCCGGTCTCCGGGGTCTATATCTGGAAACAGATGCCGCGACAGAAACAGCCCTTTTTGGTCACCCGGGTCGATCGTGCCCCCTTCATGCTGGCAGGCATCTGGTGTCGCTACATGAGCGATATTCGAACGGCCTTTGACTCCATGGCGCTGATCACGGTGGAGGTTGATGCCCCGCTCACCCCCCTGACCGACCGCTTTCCCGCCGTCATCGGCGCCGATCAGGCGATGGACTGGCTGTCACCCGACACCCCCACAACGCGAGCACGCGAGCTGCTCTCACCGGCGCCACCTGCCCTGCTGGGCGCCTTTCCGGTCGAGCGCCTGGTCAATGACCCGGCCAATCAGAACTGGCACTGTGCCCGTCCCACCGGTCACATGATGACCGCCACGCGCGGCGCCATTCATGCCACCGGGCACTAGCCGGACCCAAAGACACCTTCAGTGCTCAGGACGCCATCTGATCCTGACCACGCGAGCGATATTGATATCCATGACCATGACGACAAGCGTTTTTGCCAACAGTGGACAGGACAGCCGCATCATACCGGCCCCGGGCGACAGCGCCGACTATCAGGCGCTGACGCTCGATAACGGCCTGCAGATCCTTCTGGTGCATGACACAAGAGCCGAACGCGCCGGCGCGGCAATGAACGTGGCCACCGGCAGCGCCTTCAATCCTGCACGCTTTCCGGGGCTGGCCCATTTCCTTGAACACATGCTGTTTCTGGGCACCGACCACTACCCCGACCCCAACGACTATCAGCAGTTTCTCAGCGAACATGGCGGCCATCACAACGCCTTTACCGCCCCTCGCGATACCAACTACTTCTTTGACATTGCCCCGGAGGCGTTTGCTCCGGCACTGGCACGTTTTAGTCGCTTTTTTATCGCCCCGACCCTGGATGACGCCTACGTCGAGCGCGAACGCCATGCCGTCAACGCCGAATATCAGGCTCGACTGCAGGATGATGGTCGACGCATCGAGGATGCCCTGAGCCAGGCACTCAACCCCGAGCACCCTTATAACCATTTCAGTATCGGCAACCTCGACACGCTGAAGGACTATCCACAGCAAAGCCTGCGCGATGCACTTGTGGCCTTTCATGAAACGCACTACGACGCCAATACCATGTCGCTGGTGCTGACCGGCCCACAGTCGCTGGAAGAGTTATCTGCCCTGGCCCGGGAGCATTTCACCGAGGTGCCCGACCGGGGCCTGATCCGACGCACCATCGACCAGCCGCTGACAGCTGATGATCAGTTGCCCGCGGCCATGGCCGTGCAGTCGCTGGACCAGCGCCGCCAGGTCCGCTTTCTCTTCCCCATCCCCGACCCTGACCGGGACTATCGCCTCAAGCCGGTCTCGTTTTTGTCCCACATGATCGGCCATGAAGCGCCCGGCAGCCTGCTGGCCCGTCTTCGCCAACAGGGGTGGGCGGACGCTCTGTCTGCCGGCAGCGTTCGCGCCGACGGCCGACGCGCTCTGTTGATGGTCAACATCGAGCTCACGCCGCAGGGCAGCGAACATCTGGAGGAGATTCAGGCCGCGCTGCTGGAATGGATCGAGCTGATTCGCGACCAGGGCGTCGAGTCGTGGCGCTACGACGAGCAGGCCCGCCTCGTCGAACAGCAGTTTCGCTTCCAGCAGCGCCAGTCGCCTGCCCAGCAGGCCACGACGCTGTCAATGGCGATGGCCCGCTACCCCATCCAGGAAGTGCGTCGGGCCGGCTTTCTGATGGAGGGCTTCGACGGCCCTCGTATCCATGACTATCTGGACGCCCTGACAAGTGACCGGCTGCTGCGTCTTTATACCGGCCCCGAGGTTACCGGCGAGCAGCGCTCGCCCTGGTTTGACACGCCCTGGGGCTACCGCCCGGTCAACCAGGCGCCGATCACGACCGCCATCGAAGAACTGGCCCTGCCACAAGCCAACGACTTCATCGCCCGCGATCTGGACATGATCAACGATGAAGCCGACGAGACCCAATGCATCATCGACACACCGGGGCTGGATCTGTGGCTGCACGCCACGGGAGAGTTTGACGCACCACGTGTGGAGTGGCGGATCAGCCTGCAGAGCCCGGAGGCGGGCCAAAGCGTCCAGCAATCGGTCATGACCGAGCTGCTGGCGCGCTGGCTGGAAGACAGCCTGTCCGATGCGCTGTACCCGGCCCGGCTGGCCGGCCAGGGGATGAGCGCCCACGCGCACGCACGCGGCATGACCCTGTCGTTTTCGGGCTGGCGCGATCGTCAGACACTGGTGATAACGCAGGTGCTCGAGCAGCTTTTGCACGCTGAAATGGAGGATCGCCATCTTCAACGTGTCCGTCGCAGCCTTGAACGCCGCTGGCAGGATGAACCCGGCTCGGCCCTTCATGAGCAGCTCAACAGGGCCATGGTGCAAAGTCTGATTACGCCGGGCTGGACCAGCGAGACACGCCTGGCGGCGCTGGAAGAGATCACGCCCGAGGCGCTGCGAGACTTTCGTCGTCAGTGGCTGACCGAGCTGCATGTTCAGGCACTGGCGACCGGCGACACCCGTGCCGATGACGCCCGAGCGCTGGGTGAAACTCTTGAGTCGATGCTGTCGCCCCGGGTATCACTGGACGCCATTCCAGCGCTTGCCGTGCCGTCGGTGCACGCCACGCCCCCGATGCTGCGCCCGAACAGCCGACGCGGCGATTCAGGCGTTTTGATCTATCTGCAGGACGAAGGCCGCACGCTGCAGGATCAGGCCCGTCTGGCCATTCTGGGACAGATGATCAGTGCGCCCTTTTTCAATCAGCTCAGAACCGAGCAGCAGCTGGGCTATATCGTCTCGGCGCGCTATCAGCCGCTGCTCGAGTCGCCCGGGCTGGCCCTGTTGGTACAGTCACCCGATCACGACACCACCACGCTGCAAGCGCGTATCGATCAATTTCTGACAGGATTTGACGACATCGTCGCGGGCATGGGAGAGCCAGGCATCGAGGCCTACCAGCAGGCGGTTGCCGAGCGGCTTGTCGAGCGCGAACAGCGGCTGGGGCAGAGAGCCTCCCGTCTGTGGCAGGAGCTGGCACACGGCTGGACTGACTTCGACCGCCGTGAGCAGCTGGCAGAGGCGGTCAACCGACAACGGCCTGACGATATTCGCCTGGCCTGGCAGACGCTTCGCGCGCGCCCGGTACTAATGGCCGGCGCCGATGATGGCGTACCGGCCAACATCCAAAAGACTCCCTGGCAGCCTTTTCTGACCCCCGCACCGTAATTTCCTGCAACACGGTGTCGCAGGCCTAGGCAAAGGCCTGCGGCGGCATCATCGCCTCGACGTGCATCACCAGCTCCTCGATGCACTGACGATCGCGGTCGCTCATGCTCGAGAGCTCCCCGTTGAGGCGCTCGATTTCGCGAGCGAAGCCGGCAAGCGTCATGGCCGCCACCTTCGGATCGTTCAAACGCTCCCATCGATCGCTTTCCCAGCGCACGCGCTCCTCTGAAGTGAGCACTTCCGGGTAGTTGCGCGCCTTGTAGCGAAAGAACATCTCCTCGAGACGAGGGTCCTGAAAGGCAGGGCGCAGCGCTTCGAGCGCCTCGATTGGTGTCTGCCGGATACGGCCCATCTCGCGCTTGTCGCTGTTGGAGAAAAACCCGCCCGAGTAGAGCATCAGATCCGGGTCGGCCGGTGGTGCCTGCGGCGGCGTGCTGAACGCCTGCGCTACGCGCGTCGACAGTTCTTCGCTGCCGGCGAGCTGCTGCCAGTGCCGCTCGGCGGCCTCACGGTCGATGCCAAGACGTTCGGCCACGGTGTCGTCCACGGCCTTGATCGGCATCAGCACCGGGCTGCGATTGAGATGAATCACCTTGAGCGGAATGCGCGACGTGCCCTCCGCCAGCTCATCGGCGCTGGCAAAGACACGCTCGGCAATGGCCTCGGGACTGAGCTCGAAAAGCGGCGCCGGGTCCATGGCCAGATCCACCACAATCACCCCGTTGGGATTGGTCGGGTGCATGGCCAGCGGGGCAATCAGGGCGCTGCAGCCGCGACTGGCCGGATAGCGCCGCGAGATATGCAGCATGGGCTTTCGGGTATTGATATCCAGAAGCGAGGCCACCCGGCGCTTGTCGCGCAGCCCCAGCAGATAGTCAAAGAGCTTTTCATTGCGCGCGCGCAAAAGTTTTGCAAGCTCGATAGTCGCCCGCACATCGGCCAGCGCATCGTGAGCGTCGCCGTGCTCGATACCGTTGGCAACGCTGAGCTTGTCCAGCTTGAAGCTGGGGCTGCCGTCCTCCCGCGTGGGCCATTCGATGCCTTCCGGTCGCAGCGCATAAAAGGCGCGCACGGCATCGATCAGATCCCAGCGTGAATTGCCGTTTTGCCACTCGCGGGCGTAGGGGTCGATGAAGTTGCGATAGAACAGATGGCGCGTGACTTCATCGTCAAAGCGCAGCGAGTTATACCCCAGCGTGCAGGTATTGCCCTGCTGCATCATCTCCAGAATGCGCCCGGCAAATTCGGTTTCCGGCACGCCACGGCGCGAGGCCTGCTGGGGCGTGATCCCGGTCAGCAGACAGGCGACCGGCTGAGGCAGATAGTCATCACTTTGACGACAGTAGATGACTTCGGGCTCACCGATCTCATTGAACTGCGCATCGGTTCGAATGGCGGCAAACTGGGAAGGACGATCGCGGCGCGGGTCGGCGCCGAAGGTCTCGTAGTCGTGAAAAAGAAAGCTGACCGACAAGGCAGTGGCTCCAGACAAGGATCACGGGGCAGGAGATATCATCGATAACGCCTCTCCCGATGACCGAAGCCATCGAAAGAGGCGCATGCGAGCGGCGGCTCAGTCGCGGTTGGGCAGGGTCACGTTGAGCTCCAGTACCGAACAGTTGTCTTCGCTGTCCAGACTGATATTGATGGCATCCTGATCGACTTCGACATAGCGACGGATGACCTCCAGCAGCTCACGCTCCAGCATGGGCATGTAATCGGGCTGCCCCCGCTGGCCGCGCTGGTGGGCCACGATAATCTGCAGCCGCTCCTTGGCGACCGAGGCAGACTTCTTGCGCTCACGTTTTAGAAACTCCAGTAATTTCACCGACGCCCCCCGCCGAAGATCCGACTCAGAAAACTTTTCTTTTGTAGCTGGTGGAAGCGTAGCGGCTTTTCATCTCCCAAAAGCCTGGCCACGGTATCACTATAGGCCTGACCGGCGTCGCTGTCCTGATCATGCGTTACCGGCACCCCGGAGTTGGACGCGCGCAGCACGGCCTCGGATTCCGGAATCAGACCGATCAGCTTGATCGCCAGAATTTCCTGAATGTCTTCCAGATTCAGCATGTCACCGCTGTCGACCCGATTGGGATCATAGCGGGTAATCAAAAGCCGCTCGATCACCGGGTCCTGCGCCTGCTCGGCGCGCCGCGTCTTGGACGCCAGAAGCCCCAGGATGCGGTCGGAGTCACGCACCGAGGAGACTTCCGGATTGGTGACCACGATCGCCTCATCGGCAAAATACATCGCCAGCTGGGCGCCGCGCTCGATACCGGCCGGCGAGTCGCAGACGATATAGTCGAAATCTTCCGACAGCTTTTCAAGCACCTGCTCGACGCCCTCGAGCGTCAGGGCATCCTTGTCGCGGGTCTGCGAGGCCGGCAGGATATAGAGATTGTCGGAGCGCTTGTCACGGATCATGGCCTGATTAAGACCCGCCTCGCCCTGAATGACGTTGACCAGGTCGTAGACCACACGACGCTCGCAGCCCATGATCAGATCGAGATTTCGAAGGCCCACATCAAAATCGATGACGACGGTCTTGTTGCCTCTCAAGGCCAGACCGGTAGCGATGGCTGCCGCGCTGGTGGTCTTGCCGACCCCGCCCTTTCCTGATGTAACGACGATGATCCTGGCCAAAATGCGCTTCCTGTAACTGTTGCGTTGTAAGGGGCTTCGTGGTCAGACGAGTGCTTCTATGGATAACTGATCGTCTCTCAGTCTGACCTGAACTGTCGTATCGAGCAGCGACGGGTCGATATCCTCAAGGCGCTTGTAGTTGCCGGCCACTGACAAAAGCTCGGCATGCAGCTCGTGACAGAAGATACCGCAGTCACGATCACCGTGAATGCCTGCCAGCGCACGACCGCGCAGCGGTCCATACACGTGGATGCTGCCGGCGGCCAGCACCTCGGCACCGGCGTTGACGGCACCCACGACGACCAGGTCACCCTCGGCGGCGCTGATCTGCTGGCCCGAGCGTACCGTACCACGAAAGATACGACCGCCATGGCCGACTTCCTGCGCCACGGGGGATGGCGAAGGTGGCGGCGTCACCGACGCCAGCGTACGCGACTCCCGCGACTCCTGAGGTGGAAACCAGCCCAGTCCAAGCGCCCATGCCGACTGCTTGATGCCTTCGCTTCCGCCCCTGACCGCAACCGGCAGCAGCTTGTGCGAACGACATACGGCGCAAAGACGCTCCAGCGCCAGTGAGGTATCATCGAGTTTTTCAACACTCAATACCACTGGCGTATGCTGAAAAAAGGCCGGTGACTGGCTAAGCTTGCCTGCCAGTTGCGCACTGATACGTTCGGGGTCCGGGCTGTTAAGCTCCATGACCGTCATGGGCAGCATGCCGCCCTTGAACGTAAAGGCAGTGGCCGTCTGATCCACCTTGAGACTCATGCCCGGTTTCCTGTCGGATAATGAATGAACGCCCTGAGCGATGATAGTGTTTCCGGGTCATGATCATACGGTGTGTACCGGCGTCTGTCAGGTGTCGCCAGTTGCCGACGCCTTTAGAGGGACCCTGCTACATATCTCCGGGCCTGTTATCATCGCCCTGACGTCATAACGCCTGTATCGCCCGGTATTCAGCCACCGCCAGTTGCCTGGAAAGACATCGATCTCATGCCCGGATTTCTACAACGTCTGTTTGCGCCACGCTGGCGTCACGCCGATCCTCGTATCCGTCAGGAAGCCATTGCCGGCCTGAGCGTCGAGCGCGATCGCGAAAAACTCGAGACCCTGCTTCATGACGACAACGTTGAAGTTCGTCATGCCGCGCTCGCCCGCCTGGCCACGCCAGAGCGCTACCAGACCCTGCTGACCACCGTTGCGGCAGGCACCCCTTTGCATCGCACGCTGCTCGACACGCTCACCGGCAGAGAGCGCGCCCTGTTGTCGCTGGAACAGCGCCAGCAGGTCGTGGAAACGATTGATGACCCTGATCTGCTGACCCACGTCGCCACGCATGCCGACAACCAGCAGCTTCGAATGACGGCTCTGGGGCGCATCCATGACGAGAGCGCCCTGATCGAGCAGGCCTGTCAGAACTCGATTGCCGGCGTACGCCAGGCCGCAGCCGGGCGCATCGACAGCGACGAGGGGCTCGAGCGCCTCGCCCGCGAAGCGCGCCGTGACAAGCAGATCATGCGCGGTGCCCGCGACCGGCTCAATCGGCGCCGGGACGAACGACGCGAACAAAGCGCTCGACAGCAGCGCCGCGATGACCTGATCCAGGCCATGACCCGACTGTCACAACAGCAGTGGGAGCCCATGCTGCCGGCGCGCTATCGCCATCTGGTGCGCGAGTGGCGCTCGCTGGCTGATGATGCCGACGACACGCAGCGCGAGAAGTTTCATCAGGTCGAGCAGGTCACCAGTACCCGCGTGATCGAGCACGACAATGCCCAGCGTGAAGAGCAGGCGCGTGAACAGGCCATGGACATGGCCCGTCGCGACAGCCAGCGCATTATCAACTCCCTGGAGCAGGCCCTGAAGGACCTGGCGCATCGCGCCACACTCGACGGCCAGGATGTGGCCCAGCTGCAGGCCCACTTCAGGCTGCAGGCCGAGCAGTGGCGTGATCTCACCGACCGCATCGCGCCGAGCCAGGAAGACCAGAAACGCTTTGAAGCCCTGGTTCAAAACGCCAGCGAACTGACCGCGGCCTGGCAGCGCTTCGAACAGCACCAGCAAACACTCCAGGACGGCGTCGACCGCCGCGACTTTCAGGTCATCGAGCAATCAAGGCGCGCCATTGCCTGGCCGGCGGGTCTCCCCTGCCCGACCCTTTTGACGCATCTGCCCGAGCCCGTATCGCCGGCTGACAGCGCCGCATCGTCACGCAACACACTTGACCCGGATCAGTTCCAGCAATCCCTTGATCAGCTGGAAAACCAGCTTGATCGCGGCGAGCTCCAGGAAGCCACGCGGCTGCTGGACAGCCTGATGCAGCGCCGTCAGCGTCTGCCGGCGGACAGGCGCGAGGGCCTGCAAACCCGACTCAACCAGCTCGGTCAGCGTACCCATGAGCTGCGCGACTGGCGCAACTTTGCCGCCGCACCCAAGCGTGAACAGCTGATCGAGGGCATGGAAGGCCTTGCGGCTGCGAACATGGATGAGCCCGCCCGGGATCAGCAGCACCGCCGCCTGGTGCGTGACTGGAAGGCACTCGGCGACGCCGCCGCCTCGCGCGAGCGTTCCACGCGCTTTCGTCAGGCCTCCGACCGGGTACGCGAGCAGCTGGCCGACTTTTATCAACGTCGGGATCAGCAGCGCGAACAAAACATGGCCGAGCGGGAAAGGCTGTGTGAACAGCTGGAAACGCTGATCAACCATACGGCGGCCACCTCCGACCCCGACAGCCTGCGCACTATCCGCGATCGCGCCAGAGAGGCCTGGCGTCAGTGGTCCCCCGTGCCGCGCGACCGGGAAAACGAGCTGCGCCAGCGCTTCACGAAATCCCTGCGCGCCCTGCAGACTCTGATCGATCAGCAGGCCCGCGCCGTGGCTCAGGCCAAACAGGCGCTGGTCGATGAAATTCGCGAGCTTGAAACCGCCGACATCGATGACGAGCGTCGTGCCGACACGGCCAAGGCATTGCAGACGCGCTGGCGCGAGCTCGGCCGCGCACCGAGAGGCGAAGAGCAGACGTTGTGGCGCGCCTTTCGCCAGCACTGCGATGCCATCTTCGAACGGCGCAATGCGCAGCGCACCCAGCAGCGGCAGCAACGCGACAGCCGCCTCGATCAGATGCAGGCGCTGATCGATCGACTGGACCAGTGGCTGCCCGAAAGCGCGGCAGATCAAGCCATCCTCGATGACGCCGAAAGAGAGGCCGAGGGCCTGATGCCCCTGCCCAACGGCCCCCGCACCGGTGGCATGCTCAAGCGCTGGGAAGGCATTCTTCGCGATCGCCGCGAGCGCCTCGATCGTCTGGCGCTGGGCACGCTGGCCGAGCGCTGGCAGCAGTGGCAGCCGCTGCTCGAGGCGCATGTGGCCGCTGACAGCCGGGCGCTGGCCGGCGAGCCCGCCGACAGCGTCGACACGCCACTTCCCCTCTCCTCCCAGGCGCTGGAGGCGCATCGCTTGCGCAACGAGCGTCGCGCCACCGGCGAGCAGGCCAAGGCCCGGGAATGGCTCGAGCATCTTCGCGTGCATCTTTCCGTGCTGGTGGATGCCCCGCTGGGCAGCGAGGACTCCTCACGCCGCCTGGATGTGCAGGTGGCCCGGCTCAACGATGCCATGGGCAATATGCCCGGCCCCATGGAAGAGCTCGAACAGCTGCAGTATCGACTGCTCGCCAGCGGCCCGATCGATGAGCAGGACTGGCAGCGTCTCGCCCCTCGACTGGCCTCACTCATGGCAATGTTGCAGGAAGTTGACACAAACGATTGACACCACAGAAAAATCGCGTAATATGCACAGCACGTCGATGCGGGGTGGAGCAGCCTGGTAGCTCGTCGGGCTCATAACCCGAAGGTCGTCGGTTCAAATCCGGCCCCCGCTACCATCGACAAACAGTTTGTATTAAGCCGACCTCCGGGTCGGCTTTTTTACGTCTGTCGTTCGGGAGCACATCAAACATCGCTGATAGCCCGAGTCGTCGGTTCCCTGTTCACTTCAACACCGGCGGCCCCCGCTACCCTCGACCAACAGCTTGTACCAAGCCGACCTGTGGGCCGGCTTTTTTACGTCTGTCGTTCGGGAGCGCATCAAACATCGCTGATAGCCCGGGTCGTCGGTTCCCTGTTCATTTCAACATCGGCGGACCCCGCTACCCTCGACCAACAGCTTGTATCAAGCCGACCTGCGGGCCGGCTTTTTTACGTCTGCCGTTCGGGAACGCATCAAACACCGGTGATAGCCCGAGTCGTCGGTCCCCTGTTCATTTCAACATCGGCGGCCCCCGCTACCCTCGACCAACAGTTTGTATCAAGCCGACCTGCGGGTCGGCTTTTTTACGCCTGTCGCCTGGGAGCGCATCAAACGCCGGTGATAGCCCGAGTCATCGGTTCTCTGCTGGTTTCAACATCGGTGCCTCGACGACTCCATAACCGGTTCCTGGGCCGGCGTTTGAATGCCCTGCCCGGTGCCCGGCTACGGATTGCGTCGTGCATCATTCGTACTGCGACTGATACAGCGGTGCCGGCGCGATGCGGCCGATGCCGGGCAGCTTGATGGCCAGATCCAGCGGGTCGATACCGAACACCAGCCCCAGCACGTTGAACTCGAGCCCCTCATCGCGCGCCACCATGATGCCCAGCAGGCCGTACAGGGACACCTGATAGCCCGTATTGCTGGGCGCCGGACCGAAAAAATGCCCCAGCGCCCTTGTGTCATCGATCAGATAGTCCTTGCCCAGTGCCAGCGAAGGCATTTCCACATCCAGCTCGGGCACCTGGCGTATCAGCCAGGCAATAAACGTATTGCTGTTGGGGCCAGGGAAAACGCGATAGCGCTGCGGCCAGGGATACGCATTCACCGAGCGCTCGATACCGACAATGGCGCGCGCTGCCTGCTCGCCGCGCAGATCCGCCAGCAGATGCGGACGCTGCCCGAACCATTCCCGATCCGGCGCGCCGTAGCGTGTACGAACGGTGGGCTGGCGCCAGCCCTGCACCTCATAGGTGGTATAGTCCTGCCCGCCTTCCGGCTTGACGGCAATCCAGGTGTGCATGGCGAAGGCACCGCGCCAGTTATAGGCACGCGCCCCGTAGAGCTGAACCACGGCGCCCTCGAACGCACCGGCCCGGGGCGCCAGGCCGACGGATTCCCGCCCGGCACTGGCCCAGCCGGTGCGTGTATCGATACCACCCAGCCACCACACGATGGCAGGCCCTGCCAGCAGCAGCGCGACAAGTGCCACGATGCCTGTCAGCCATTTGATCAAAATCATGACCCGCGCCCTGACAGCGTCACGACGTTGTTCGGTGCTGCGTTACTGTTGCCATGCATGTCTCACCTGTCCTGTTGGGCTGGGCATCTTGAATTCGCCGTCGGCCAGCGCCATAAACAACCCTATATCCGAACGTATCGTGAATCCCTTTTAGCGAGAGTTTGCCATCATGCAGATCGTTGATCCCAAAACCGGTGAACCCATGGGCGCGCCGTCGCCACAGCCCGGCCAGAGTGCCGGTGGCCATACCGACGCCTCGCAGTTTATTGTCGATGTGGACATGTCCAACTTCCAGCAGGTGGTGCTGGAAGGCTCCATGCATATCCCGGTGGTACTGCAGAGCTGGTCGCCTTCGAGCGAGGCCTGCCGGACCCTGATGTCGGCGCTGGAGAAGCTGGCCCATGAGTATCAGGGCACTCTGATACTGGCCAGACTCAATATCGATGAGCAGCAGCAGATTGCCGCTCAGCTGGGCATTCGCTCGGTGCCCGACGTCAAACTGATCATCCAGGGCCAGCTCCATGACCAGCTCCATGAGGCCCTGCCGGAGCGCCAGATGCGCGACTGGCTTGCCAAGCACATCACCGCCCCTGAAGGCGGCAGTCAGAGCCTTGAGGAGCAGGCCCAGCAGGCACTGGAAGCCGGCGACACGGCCACGGCCCGCAGCCTGTATGAACAGCTGATCAGCGAAAACCCCAACGATCATGACTATCGCATCGACATGGCAGGCGTCATGACCCGCGAAGGCCACTTTGATGACGCGCTGAGCATCATCGACGCTCTGCCGCCGGAATACCGTGACGGCGTGAAGGCGCGCGGCGTGCGCGCCCGTGTCGATTTCGCCCGGGAGGCGCTGTCGCCGGAAGAGATCGAGGCGATGTCAGACCGCGATGACAGCGACGCGCAGTTCCAGCGTGCCCTGCGCGCCGTGGCCGATGGCGACTACGAGCGCGGCCTTGAAGGGCTGCTCGAGCTGATGAAGCGTGATCGCGCCTACAGTGAGGACGCCGCGCGCAAGACGCTGCTGCGTGTCTTTGACGCCCTGGGCGGCGACCATCCGCTGACCGTGACCTATCGTCGCCGGATGTTCACGCTACTCTACTGATCCATGCCCGCCACGTTTGAACGCCCGGCCCTTTTGGGACCGGGCGTTTTTGTGGCTACGATGCGGGCGCTGCCAGCAGCACGTCCATGCGCGTCAGCGCCTTTTCCAGCAGGGCCCGCTCGGTGCCGAAATTGAGTCGGGCAAAGCCGGGCCAGCCAAAATCAGCGCCGTTATTAAGCGCCACCCTCGCCTGCTTGAGCACCGCCTTCTGGGGCGCCTCGCCGAGCCCCGCCTCACGCAAATCCAGCCAGGCCAGAAAGGTCGCCTGAGGCACACTCATCTTCACGCCCGGCCAGCGCTCAACAAAAGACTCGATCAGCGCCAGATTGTCACGAAGCCGTGCCAGCAGCGCCTGACGCCACGGCTCGCCATCGGTAAAGGCCGCTCTGGCGGCCGTTTCACCCATGATGTTTTCCGAGGGCATCAGCCCCAGACAGCCCCGCTTGAACCGCGCGCGCAGGTTGTCATCACTGATCACGGCGCAGGCGCTGGTCAGCCCGGCCACGTTGAAGGTCTTGGACGCCGCCCACAGCGTAATGGTCCGCGCGGCCAGACGCGGCTCGGCGTGTGCCAGCGGGCGATGGGCGCTGCCATCGAGAATCAGGTCACAGTGCAGCTCATCGGAGCAGACAATCAGATCGTGACGCTCGACAAAATCGGCCAGCCGGGACAGCTCTTTTTCATCAAAGACGCGCCCGGTCGGATTGTGTGGATGACACCAGAGCAGCAGCCGGGTGCGGGGCGTGACGGCCGCTTCCATGGCGTCGAAATCCAGCCGCCACAGCGGGTCATCCTCCGTTGGGGCACGCATGGGGGCCGTCTGGGCGGTACGCCCGGTGTTGTCCGCGACCTTCAGAAAGGGCGGGTAGATCGGCGTGACGGTCAGCACGCCGTCGCCGGGCTCGGTCAGGGCAAGGCTTGCCACATGAAGCGCCGGCACCACGCCGGGCAGCCAGTGCTGCCAGTCGGCCTCGATCTCCCAGCCATAGCGCGCCAGGCTCCACTGACACAGCGCCTGTTTCAGGTCACGGTCGGCGTGGGTGTAGCCAAAGACCGGATGCGCCAGGCGCTCGGCCAGCGCGTTTTGAATGGCCGGTGCCACGGCAAAATCCATGTCCGCCACCCACAGTGGCAGCACGTCCTCGTCATAGAGCTGCCATTTGGTGGTAGGGTACACGCGCCGATCCAGCGGTGTCGTAAAATCAAAGGCGGCACTGTCGTGCGACATGCAGACTCCCCGAAATGCAGGTTCGGTCAGACCCTGACCGAAGCGTGATTGAACAGATGATGTCGTAATAAAAGCGGCATCGTTACCCTTTTGTGAGCTGACCCTATCCAGGTAGACACGTCATGACCGACAGCGACTTTTATACCAGCGCCATGGCCGGCCTGCCTTCCCTGATCGAACGCTGGCTCGAAATCGGCGATACCACGCCCGAGAAACTGGGCATCATTCTGGCCGATACGGCCCGGATCGCCAGTCTGGGCGACCCGGAACGCGACCCGGATGGCGACACGCTCAGACGCTGGGCCGCGCCGGCATCAAAAGCCGATCGTCCGCCGGGCTGGGCGGCGCGCAGCGCATTGTTTCTACTGTCCCAGATGCCGGCCCATCCGATGCCGCAGACGCCGTCGCAGTGTGACGGCTGGGCGTGGGCATGGGTACGCCTGCGCCGCTGGGAGAGCCTTGATCAGGCCCGCAGCGCCCTGCCGCACTGGCTTGCCCCGGCACTCGACGAGCGCCTTCCCAGAGCCTGGCAGGATCACAGCGCCCAGCGCCTTCTCTGACGCGCCGGCCCGGGCTCAGCGCTGGCGCTTGATAGGCGACTTGGGCTTGAAACCGGGCGGGCGAGCGGAAAGCCAGCGGGCGAATTCGGCAATCTCGGGCTGTGCCAGCAGCGCCTCGCGCGTGTGGTAATGCTCGGCCATCTCGCGTTCGCTGAGCACGCGATGAATATGGTTATGACAGGGCCGACAGATCATTAAAATGTCGCCTTTCATCTCATCGCGACTAAAGCGCTTTCGAAACCGCTTGCGCCCATGAAGGGCACGCGGAATCAGATGGTGGCGCGTCAATGACACGCCCTGACGCGCACAGAGCGCGCAGCGGTTTTCCGTGGGGGCATCGCCTTGTGACATGGCGTCTCCGTAACGGGTGGCAGGGACAAAATCGCGACAGGCTGACGGTCAGTATAAGATGGTGGCACACGCCTTGCCGCCGGCCAGGGGCATGTCTATGATGCCTGTCCGTTTTTACACAAGCGGCGTCCGCCCGTTTCCTTTCACGATCGTGCGCTCTTTGCCCACTTCGAACTGCCTATCCGACCATGATTATTCGTACCGACCACGCCCCCAGTGACGCCCAGCTCGACATCATCACGCAGCAGCTGGGACGTACGCCGCGCGGGCTTCAGGCCGTCAGCGCCGAAGACAGCCGCGGCACGCCGCTGGCGCTGCGCGTGGCCCCGCTGGTGGAAGGCAAGCCCTTCCCGACGCTTTACTGGCTGTGCAGCCGCGAGCTGACCATTGCCCTGTCGCACCTTGAAGCCGATGGCGTCATCAAGCGTCTTGAAGCCCACCTTCAGGACAACGAAGCGCTGCGCGAGGCCTACCGTCAAAGCCACGAGGCCTACGTCCAAAAGCGCTGGTCGTGGATCAGCGAGCCCGAGCGTGACGAGATCGAGCGGCTGGGTTTTACGAAAGCCCTGACCGAGCGCGGCGTGGGTGGCATTACCAACTGGCAGCAGGTGCGCTGTCTGCATACGCAGTATGCCCATCATGTCAGCGACCATAACGCCATCGGCGCCTGGATCGATGAACACTATCCACAGGTGGCCGCAAGCGTTGACTGAGCGCCGGACAGCACGACCCGTCTGATCCATTAGCAGCAGGAATCACCATGAAAAGCCATATCCGACCCCTTGAGGGCCGCAGCGTCTGCGTTTACATGGGCTCTCGCAGCGGCCATGCCCCCCACTGGCAGCAGCTCGCCGAAGCCGTCGGTGAGGGCATCGCCCGCCGTGGCGGGCGTTTGGTCTACGGCGGCGGCAATACCGGTCTCATGGGCGCCTGCGCCAGCGCCGCGCTGGCCGCCGGCGGTGAGGTCATCGGTGTGATACCGGCTCACCTCGTCGAACGCGAAGTGGCGCATACGGGACTGACCGAACTGATCACGGTACCGGACATGCATACCCGCAAGGCGCAGATGGCGGCCCACAGCGACGCCTTTGTCACCCTGCCCGGCGGCATCGGCACCTTCGAGGAGTTTTTCGAAACCTGGACCTGGCGCTATCTGGGCCTGCATCGCAAGCCCATAGGACTGCTCAATTACACCGGTTTCTTTGATCCCCTGCTACAGTTTCTGGACAACACGGTCGAGGTGGGATTTCTCAACGCCGAGACGCGCGCGACCCTGATCAGTGCCGACACATCGGATGATCTGCTGGACGCGCTGTTCGACTAAATCGCAACCTTTCAGGAGTAGCAGCGCATGTACGCCATTGCCGTCAAGGATTCCCACCTTCAATGGTGCGAACACGATGATCTGCCCTCCCCCGGCGGCAGCGACATCCTGATCGATGTGGCCTGGGCAGGCATGAATCGCGCCGATGTTTTACAGCGTGACGGGGGCTATCCACCCCCCAGTGGCGCCTCCGAAATCCTCGGGCTGGAAGTCAGCGGCGTGGTGGCAAGCGTCGGGCCGGCCGTGGAGCGCTTTCGCGTCGGGGATCAGGTCTGCGCGCTGCTTGCCGGCGGCGGCTACGCCGAGCAGGTCCTCGTCAACGAAGCGCAGGCCCTGCGCATCCCCGAGGGCATGACCCTGCGCGATGCCGCCGCCCTGCCGGAGGTATTTGCCACGGCCTGGCTCAATCTCTTCATGGAAGCGGATCTGCGCGACGGCGAGCGGGTGCTGTTGCATGCCGGGGCCAGCGGTGTCGGCACGGCCGCCATTCAGCTGTGTCACGCCTTCAACAACCCCTGCTTTGTCACCGTGGGCAGTCAGGACAAGATCGATGCCTGCAGGGCGCTGGGCGCCGAGGGCGGCTGGAACCGCCACGACGGCAGCTTCGTCGAGGCGGTGCAGAACTGGGGCGGGGTCGATGTGGTCCTCGACCCGGTGGCCGGAGAGTACATCGAATGGAACCAGCAGGTGCTCAACCTCGATGGCCGCATCATCCTGATCGGCTTCATGGGCGGTCGTGAAACGAACGTGGATCTGGCACGCATGCTGATGAAGCGTCAGCGCCTGATCGGCTCAACACTGCGCTCGCGCTCACCGGCCGGCAAGGGCAGCGTCATGGATGCCCTTCATGCTCACGTCTGGCCGCTGCTGGAGTCCGGCCGGGTCAAGCCGCTGATCGATCGCACCTTCTCCATTCAGGAAGCCGACGACGCCATGCGCTTTCTGGAAGAAAACACCAGCACCGGCAAGGTATTGATGGGCGTCTCCGGTGCCTGACCCGGTGGCCTGAACGTCGATCAGCCCCCGGACGCGAAAAAGCCCGAATCCAGTGGATTCGGGCTTTTTAATGTCTCGACCGGCTCAAGCGCTGGCTCTACTGAAGCGCTGGCTCTACTGAAGCGCCGGCGCGCTCCCGGGCATCGAGGTCATCGGCCGCGCGGCAATGGCGGTGTCGTCATCTGCCAGCTGCCAGTGCCGTGAACGCTCGGGGTCCACCGGCAGGCCGAGTTCGCCGTGATCGAAGGCGCGAGCCAGCCGCTGGGCGGCACCGTTATGTCCGGCCTCGGCCGCGCGAGCATACCAGGTCACGGCGCGGTCTTCCCGGCGCGCAAACTGGGTACAGCCGTGTTCGTACATGTGCCCCACCTGATACTGCGCCTCGGGGTGGCCGGCCTCGGCCGCCTTGACGACGCAGCGTACCCCCCGGGCCTTGTCACGCGCCGTATGACCACGACGAAACAGCATGACGCCATAGGTGGACAGTGCATCAACGTGCCCGGCGTTGGCACAGCGTCGAAACAGGTGCATGGTCAGACGACGCTTGTGCGCAGAGCCTTCCAGCCAGGGGGCCTGCATCAAACGCGATGCCAGACGATATTCAAACCGGGTGAATACTTGAGCAGACCGCAGCATAACAACCAACCTTGTAAGTTCCAGCATTCGATACATGCCCTGTCTGCACGTAGCGTGGCAGGGATCGGGCGTTGATGCGAACCACTGTTGCCGTGAAGGTGACTCATCACCTGCAGAGTAAAAAACCAGAAGGGGCAACCCCGTTGTCACCGCAGCGAGAGCTGACGCCCCCGCGTGGCGAGGCCGGCAATATACGCCTGTGCAGGAAGTGACTCAAGCCCCGTGTTTGCCCGCACCTCACCGCCCGTCTAACATGGGCATTCACCCGCTTTACAAGGCTCTGGAAACCCCATGGAAAGACGTCCTCTCGGTGACAGTGGCATAACGGTCAGCCGGCTTTGTCTTGGCACCATGACCTTTGGCGAACAAAACAGTGAGTCCGAAGCGCACGAGCAGCTCGATCGCGCCATGGCCTCGGGTATCGACTTCATCGACACCGCTGAAATGTATCCGGTACCGCCGAACGGCGAGACACAGGGTCGTACCGAAGCCTATATCGGCAGCTGGCTGAAGGCGCGCGGCCGACGTGACGATATCGTGCTGGCCAGCAAGGTAGCCGGTGCCGGCCGCGGCATGGAGTATCTGCGTGGCGGGCCGAAGCTGTCACGCCAGCAGATCCATCAGGCGCTGGATGACAGTCTCAAGCGTTTAAACACCGACTATCTCGATCTCTATCAGCTGCACTGGCCGGACCGCCCCGCCAACTACTTCGGCAAGCTGGACTACCAGCATGAAGAGGCCCCGGACGCCACACCGCTGGAAGAGACCCTGTCGGCGCTCAAGGAAGCCGTGGATGCCGGCAAGATCCGCACCATCGGCCTGTCCAACGAAACGCCCTGGGGCACGATGTCCTGTCTGCGCCTGGCCGAGACCATGGATCTGCCGCGCGTGGTATCGGTGCAAAACCCCTACAACCTGCTCAATCGCAGCTATGAAATCGGCATGGCCGAGATCAGCCATCGCGAGAATGTGGGGCTTCTGGCCTACTCGCCGCTCGCCTTTGGGGTATTGAGCGGCAAATATCTGGGCGGCATGAAACCGGAGGGGGCGCGCCTTACCCTGTTTGAACGCTTTCAGCGCTACAATTCGACGCTGGCCGAGGAAGCCACCTGGGCCTATGTCGATATCGCCCGGCGCTTTGATCTCAATCCGGCCCAGATGGCGCTGGCCTGGGTCAACACCCGGCCCTTCGTGACCAGCAACATCATCGGTGCCACCACGCTTGAGCAGCTCGATCACAACATCGCAAGCGAGCCGCTGACGCTTTCCGATGAGGTTATCGAGGCCATTGAAGGCGTCCACAAGCGTCTGCCCAACCCCTGCCCCTGACCCTCTCCTTTCCGGGGCCCGGACACCATACGTCCTCCCTCTGGCCTGGCACTGGCTTAATGCAGTCTGATGCCGGGGCCGGAGGGGTTATAATCGTGACAACATGAGCGGAGAATCTGCATGCTGAGCGTGCTGTCCCCAGCCAAGACGCTGGATTTTGAAACGCCTTCCTCGACGACCATGGCCACACAGCCGGACTATCTGGACCAGAGCCGTCAGCTCATCGATATCCTGCGCGAGTATTCGCCACAGGATCTGTCGCAGCTGATGGGCATCAGCGACAAACTGGCCGGTCTCAACGTGGCGCGTTTCGAGCAGTGGCAGACACCGTTTGATACGAACAACGCCAAACAGGCCATACTGGCCTTTCAGGGCGACGTCTACACCGGGCTTGAAGCGGCGCGCTGGCAGGAAAATGACCTTGAGTGGGCGCAGTCGCATCTTCGCATTCTGTCGGGACTTTACGGCATGCTCCGACCGCTGGATCTGATGCAGCCCTATCGCCTTGAGATGGGCACAAGGCTTGAAAACCCGGCCGGGCGTGATCTTTATGCCTTCTGGCGAGAGCGTCTGACACGCGATCTGGATCAGGCGGTGAAGGAAAGCAGCGGTGACCCGGTGTTGATCAATCTGGCCTCCAACGAATACTTTGGCGCCATTGACCGCAAGCATCTCGGCTGCGATGTCATCACCCCGGTCTTCAAGGACGCCAAAAACGGGCAGTACAAGGTCATCAGCTTTTATGCCAAGAAGGCGCGCGGCATGATGAGCGCCTGGATGGTGCAGCAAAGACTCGAGAAACGTGACGATCTAAAGGCCTTCGACATGGGCGGCTATCGCTTCAATGCCGACCTGTCGGACCAGAACAGCTGGGTATTTACCCGCGACGCGCAGTAATCGCAACGATGGTCAATTGACCACCACTCAATGATGCATTTATCGGGAGGATCTCTCATGCGTCATCTACTGATCACCCTGCTCATCGGTCTGATGAGCTTTGGCCTGGCCGTCGAGCATGCCGACGCCAAGCGTTTCGGCGGCGGCAAGAGCTTTGGCAGCTACTCCCGTTCGTCAAGCCCGAGCAGCAGCCAGGCCAGCACACCGCCGCGTCAGGCCCAGCAGGGCACACGCGCCGCCGGTGGTGGCATGTCGCGCTTCATGGGCCCGCTGGCCGGCATCATGGCAGGCGGTCTGCTGGCATCGCTGTTCTTTGGCGGCGCCTTCAACGGGATTCGCTTCATGGATATCCTGCTGATCGCGCTTCTCGGCTTTGTGGCCTGGAAGGTGCTGGCGGCGCGGCGTCGAGCGACCAACACCGGCGCTCACGGCGAGCAGCATCAGCCTCAGCAGCGTCAGGCGCATGACATGGGCGGCACATCCAGTGGGGCTGCCGGTGGCGCCATGGGCGGTGCGGCCATGGCCGGCAGCGAGCCTGAATGGTTCAACCGCGAGCAGTTTTTGTCCGGTGCCAAGGAGCACTTCATGAACCTGCAGCGCGCCTGGGACAACAACGACTTCGAGAAAATTCAGGAGTTCGTCACGCCCGAGCTCTATAACCTGCTGCGCAAGGAGCGCGCCGAACAAAGCGCCAACAACCAGACCGAGGTCGTGCGTTTGTTTGCCGAGCTGGGCGATGTGCGCGAACACGGCAAGCAGGCCGAAGCCACGGTGCTGTTTCACGGCATCATGAAAGAGGACGGTCAGGACAACGAGTTCAACGAGACCTGGCATCTGGTTCGTGAAGTTCGCGACCAGTCCCCCTGGTACATTCAGGGCATCGAGCAAAACAACGCCTGATCCCGACCGCACCTTATGACAATGCCCCGCTCATGCGGGGCATTTTTTTGTTCGAACAAGGGCGCCACTGACGCAGGTTTTGAAACGATCAGATGGCCACCGCGCGGCCAATGTACTCGATCGGCCCGGTAGGCAGGCCCGTGGGCGAACCGCTGGCATCTTCCAGAGTCAGCTCGAAAAGCTGGTTGTCCTCAAGCGGCGGCAGCGCGTCCAGATTCAGGCGTACGGGCGCACCCGGCTCGACCAGACCCAGCGATACCGGCGCCTGCCAGTCATCGCCCCTGGTCCAGAACTCGAGCGCCTTGCCCTCGGGCACCCTGAAAGTCCCCAGCGGAATCAGCTCGATCTGCCGGCGGTTGGCGGCCTGGACCACCCAGCCGGCGGACTGGCCCTGAGGGGCCAGCAGCACCACCATGTACGCGGGCGTCACCGGGCCTGCAGGCGCTTGCCATAAAAGCGCCGCCATCACCAGGGCCGCAGCCACGCCCAGCCCCGCCGCGGCGCGCCAGAGGGCAAGGCGCTGCCAGAGGCCGGGCACTACAGGGGCGTCCGGGGACACATGACGTGCCTTTAGGCTTCGCTGAATGCGCGGCCATAGAAAGTCGCTCGGCGTCTGCGGTTCGGTAAGCGCGTTGTAGGGGAAAAAGCGCTCCTCCCACTCGGTCACCGCCCGGCGCAGCGCGGGCTCTCGCTCCAGGCGGGCTTCAAACGCCTGGCGCTCGTCAAAGGGCAGCGTCCCCAGCACGTATTCGCCGGCCAGGTCGTGGCTGTCATCACTTTGCGCGTCGTCACTCTCATGGGGCCCGGTCATGCCAGACACTCCCGTAAACGCACCAGGCTTCGCTTGATCCAGGCCTTGACCGTGCCCAGCGGCGCGCCCGTATGGGCGGCGATTTCTGCATGGCTTAACCCCTCTACATACGCCTGAAGCACGCAGTTGCGTCGCTCAACCTCAAGCGTTTTCAAACAGTCATCCATACGCTGGCCGGTTTGCCAGTCGAAGGCATCAAGAGTCTGGCTCTCCGGGCGTGAGGTGTCCTGGTGCTCGAAGGCGTCCGCGTCGAACTCGCCGACCATCAGCCTGTCGCGCTGGCGGATCGCGTTCAGCGCCAGATGGCGGGCAATGCTGAATATCCAGGTGCGGGCAGCCCCCTTTTCAGGGTCGAAGGTGTCGGCACGCTGCCAGATCGCGAGGAAGGCGTCATGAACGATGTCCTCCGCCATACCGCGGTCCTTGACGATACGCTGCACCACGCCGAGCATTCGCGCCCCTTCCAGACGATAGAGGCCGTGAAGGGCGTCATGATCCCCCCGAGCGCAGCACGCCAGTGCGTCGGTGTGACTGAATTCGTTGTTTTTATCCAGCACCGTTTTACTCCCTCGTGACGCGACGACTTAACCCCTGTGCGTCCGGGTAGCATAACGAGCAAGGGCCCGTGAAACGAGCCCCTGATTCAAACGTGACCGACAACGCCCCGCCGGTTGGCCGGCAGGGCGTGAGCTTATTCCGCGGTCCAGAAGATGTAGTCGGCCTGATAGGTCACGATGGCCGTGGCGCCTTCGTGGTCGGCATCACACGCCGTGTCCGGGGCCACACCGCCTTCGGTGTTGAGACGCTGAATGTAGCTGACACCAGTCATGGCGCCTTCACCCTCGGCCGGATTGGCTTCGACCAGTTGAAGCGGGATGTTGTCATCGCCGTTATCGGCGGTGCCCACCTGGGTGCCGGTCACTTTCGAGCCGTCCAGCGCCTCCCAGGTGGCGGGCGGGCCGTAGTAGCTGCCGACCTGGTCGCCGTCGCTGTCGTTGAGTGCCGCGCTCGGGCCCTTGAAAACCCAGGCCACGTCACCGGCATCATTGGTTTCGCACATATACTTGATCGCGCCGACGCCGACGGTTTCAAGGGCGACGGTGTTGCCGTCCGGTACCTGGACGTCGTCCGGGGTGTCGGCCAGCGCCGCATGACTGAAGGAGGCGATCAGAGCGGTGGCAAGGCCGGCACGCGTGAGATGTCGAATAGTCATTTCAGTCTCCCTGAGAGTTGTTGTCAGCCGCCTCGATCGGTGCGGCTGTACAGGGGATACACGCGAGCTGCCGTTCTGGATGCACTTTTTTGAAAAAAAGTTATCACGCCTTGCCAGGCACGGACTGTCGCCCCTGCCGGCATTGAGGCCTGCAGCAGGGACGAAGGATCAGGGCGTGTCAGGCATGCACCGGCGTGTAGCGCTCCAGCGCCTTTTCAAGGGCGGCCACGCCGGCGGGCACATCGACCGGATACCCCAGTGCCCTGATGCTCGCGCCCAGCGCGTGCAGGGTGCGAAACAGATGGTGCGTCCGACACTGCTCACCCATCTGCCCGATCCGCACGATATTGGCGCCAAAGGCCCCGGATATCTCCACGCCGTGATGATGTGAGATATGCGCCATCAGGTCGGCCTGGGCCAGCCCATCGGGCAGCTGAATGCCGACCACCGAGTTCAGCCGCGACGGTGCCTCGATATAAAGCTCCAGGCCCAGCCCTTCGATACCGGCCTGCAGCGCCCGGGAACAGCGCAGGTGGCGATCGAATCGTTTGGGCAGGGTCTCCTGACACACCAGCCGCAGCGCCTCGTGCAGCGCCAGAATGCCGGAGACCGGCGCCGTGTAGTGATAGGACTTGTTGTACCAGAACTGATGCGCCAGGCGAGCGTCCAGGCACCAGTGGGTCAGGGGACGCTCGCGCGCCTCGATGACCGCCCAGGCGCGGTCGGAGAAGGCGATCAGCGACACGCCGGGGATCGAGCTCAGCCCCTTCTGGCCGCCGGTGATCACCACGTCCACGCCCCAGTCATCCATCTCCAGCGGCATGGTGCTCAGCGTGCAGACCGCATCGCAGATCACCAGACAATCGGCCTTTGATGCCGCCCGACAGATCGCCGGCAGGGTATGGTTGAACACGGTGCTGGAGGTCTCCCCCTGCACGATGGTCAACACGCGCGGGCGATGCGTACGGATCGCCTCGATGACCGCGGCCTCATCGGCGGCATGCAACACGCCGGCATCCATCTCGATGACCTCGCCGCCGGCGCGCCGGGCCATTTCGCCCAGCCGGCTGCTGAAAAAGCCGTTGTTGATCGTCAACACCCGGGTGCCGGGGTCGACCAGGTTGATGACGGCCATCTCCATTGCCGCCGAACCGGGCCCTGCCACGCCCAGGATGTGGCGCGATTCGGTCTGAAAAACGTAGCGCGACATCGCCTTCACCTGCTCGATGATGCGCGCCATGGTCTCGCCCAGATGATTGATGACGATGCCGTTGGCCGCCGCCACTCGGGCCGGAATGGGTACAGGGCCCGCGCCCATCATGAGCAGCGGCTCATCGGGCAGAATGGATTCCAGAGGCTCGATATCGGGCACGGTATAGGACATCACCATCTCCTTGAGATGACACAGGACAGGTTGAAGCGCCAGGGCGCGGGCACACCAAAACGGACGTTTTAGTATGCCCATGGCTTGAAAAGGTCGGCAAGCCACACTTCAGAAGTGTCTGATCAAGGCAGCGCCGGACACTGGAGCGAAGGCCCCGGACACCGAAGAAAACGAAGGAGGAGATGACAGACTGCCTGCAGGCGCAACAGCCGCCCCTGCAGGTCATAACGGGTGGGTCAGACGCTGTCCTGGTGCATGGTGATCTCGAACGCGCCGGGCAGCAGCGCGGTAACAGCGCGCGCGCGCTGCAAAAGCGTTGCATAGTCATCGGCCACCACATTGATGTGGGCCAGCTTGCGCCCGGCCCGTGGCGCCTTGCCATAGCGATGCAGATGCACGCCCTCAAGGGCCAGCAGCGCGGCGCTGTCACCCTCTTCACCGATCACGTTGACCATGCAGGTCAGGCCGCGGGCGCTCGTATCGCCCAGCGGCAGCCCGGCGATGGCGCGCAGATGATTCTCGAACTGGCTGGTGAGGGCCCCATTCATGGTCCAGTGGCCGGAGTTATGGACCCGCGGGGCCATCTCATTGGCCAGAAGCCGGCCATCGCGGGTCTGGAAAAGCTCCAGCGACAGCACGCCGACATAGTCCAGCTCATCAAGCAGCTTCTGGATATAGCCATCCGCCGTGGCCTGCAGCTCGGCATCGACATCCGGCAGCGGCGCCACCGAATAGCGCAAAATGCCCTCTTCATGCTGGTTTTCCGTGATCGGGTACGTACGCACGGCGCCGTCTCGTCCGCGCACGGCAATCAACGAGACTTCGCGCACAAAGTCCACGAACGCCTCGACCACCAGCTGATCATGATTGATGCTCTGCCAGGCATCATGTGCCTGCTCGGGCGCACGCAATACGGCCTGGCCCTTGCCGTCATAACCCTCGGTCGTGGATTTGGCCACCACCGGACAGCCCAGCTCGCGTGCCGCCGCCTCAAGCGCCTCGGCGCTGTCGACCAGCCGATATTCGGGCGTGGGGATATCCAGCTTCGAAAAGAGCGCCTTCTCACGGGCCCGGTGCTGACACACCGCAATGGCGCGACTCGAGGGATACACCGGTTTCACCTGCTCGATGCGCTCCAAAAGCGCCACCGGCAGATGTTCGAATTCATAGGTGACCACGTCCACGCGGGCAATGAAGTCCTCAAGCGTTGTGTCATCACTGCCGGTGAGAATCTCACCGATCCCGGCGCTGGGCGCGCCGCCCGGGTCCAGAAGCGTAAAACGCTGGCCCAGCGGCAGGCCGGCCAGTGCCATCATGCGTCCGAGCTGTCCCGCTCCCAGAATGCCGATCTGCATTGCCATGTCTCGCTGATTGGAGGAAATGAGAAAACCCTGCGCCAGTACGGTTTTTAACCGTACTCCTTTTCAACAGTGCTATTCGGCGCTCGGGTCGGGGTTATCCAGCACGTTTTGCGTCTGTTCGGTCCGGAAGGCCTCGACGGCGCGACGAATCTCGCTGTCGTGCGTGCCGATGATCTGGGCGGCCAGAAGACCGGCATTGGTCGCGCCGGCCTTGCCGATCGCCAGCGTTCCCACGGCAACGCCGCCCGGCATCTGGGCAATCGAGAGCAATGAATCCATGCCCTTGAGCGCCTTGGACTCCACCGGCACGCCAAGAACGGGCACCGGTGTCTGGGAAGCCACCATGCCGGGCAGATGCGCAGCACCACCGGCGCCGGCAATGATCACCTCGATGCCTCGCTCGGCCGCGGTTTTTGCATATTCAAACATCAGATCCGGCGTTCGGTGCGCCGACACCACGCGCGTCTCATACGCCACGCCAAGGCGCGTCAGCATGTTGACGGCATGCTCCATGACCGGCCAGTCCGACTTCGATCCCATGATCACTCCCACACGCGGCTGCATCGGCACTCCCCTTTCGGCAATGAACATTCGACAAGGAACAGAGCAGCGCCCGCGGTGGTCGCGTCGCTGCGTCATGTTGGAAAACCGTGCAGGATACCCGCTCGGGTAAAGGGGGGAAAGCCACGGCACCCGTCAGCCCGTTATGGCAGGGGATGGTCGGCGCCGCCCGGGACCATGCTCAATTGATGTGGCGAAAGCGCTCGGGGATGGTGCGCTCAAAGCTTTCACGCTTTTGGATGTTGTCCCACCAGCGCTGCACGCCCGGGAAATCGGCCATGATCTCGCGGCCTTCGGGCGTCATGACCACATAGGCCATGATCGGGGCCAGCAGGAAATCCACATAGGAGACGGGCCCGGCGATCAGCCAGGTGCGCGTGGCCAGTGACTGCTCCAGCAGCGAAAACTGGTGGCGCACCTTCGGCAGGGCCGCGGCAATCACCGTCTCGTCTACCGGGCGCTGCAGCAGCGGATTGATGACGCGCTGCCAGGCAAGCTCCATGATCATGGCCTGGTAGTAGTAGTTGTTGATCACCGCCGCCCACTGGCGCATGTCGACCCGGTCATCGAGCTGGCGCGGCACCAGCGCCGGCGCCGGAAAATGCCCTTCCAGAAACTCGGCGATAGCGTCGGTTTCGTACAAAATACGCCCGCCGGTTTCCAGTGCAGGCACCTTGCCAAAGGGATGACGGCGCAGGTGCTCGGGGGTATGGGTTTCGCCCTTGAGCACATCGACCGCCACCTGGTCGTAGGTCACGCCCTTTTCCAGAAAGAGCATGCGCACCGTGCGCACATAGGTGCTGCCATCGAAACCATAAAGAACAAAATCGCTCACGCGGTCACTCCCTGAAGGTCTGCTCTGCCCGGCATGCGTTCACCCATGAACACACACCGTTTGCAGGATTTAACACAACCGTAGACGTATCGGCCCACGATGCGCCACATCCGGCGACAATCGCGCCCCGCGGGCCAGAATCTCCAGTCGGCCCTGTCGCGCAAGCTCGGCGGCCACCCGGCGAACATCGTCCATGTGATCGCGCCAGTGCGCCTCGTCAAACAGCTCGCGGGCGACCTCCGACGGACAAAAGCTCTTGTCATGTCCGCGGCGATGGGCAAGCGCCATCAGTGTGTCGGCAATGGCCGCTTCGCTCACCTCTTTCATGTGAAAAACGCCTGCATCGTGGTGGCATGCACAAAACAGAGCTTGTTGCCCTCGATATCGCGACAGTAGGCGGCGTAAAAATCCGGTCCGTAGCAGTCGCGCACGCCCGGCGGCCCTTCACTGCCTCCGCCGCAGGCCATGACCCGATGCCAGACATCATCAACACTTTGCCGGCACGGCGACATGAAACTGACCTGAGCCCCGTTGCCCCAGGTGGCCGGCAGGCCATTGAAGGGATACTGAATGACAAACAGTGGCCAGTGTCTGCCCGGGTAATGCCAGATGGCATCGGGCGGCCCGCCATCACGCTCCTCAAAAAGGCGGACCAGTCCGAGCGGTTCCAGCACATGGTCATAAAAGGCGGCCAGACGCGGCAGGTCACGCGCACCAAGCTGAATATGGGTAAACATGGCGCTAGACGTCTCCCCTGCAAATGGCCGGGACGCTGAAAGGCAGCGCTGAAGGACGACACGAAAAAGGACAACACGGACTTGCTGGCCGACGGGCAATGATCATGCAGCAGAGCTCCTCGGAATGGTTGGCGGGGAGTAAGCTTTCGCAGCCGATGTTCTCCTACCATAGTCAGCCTTCAGGGCAGTCACACCAGCCTTTTTGTGACGATGCGTACGACCCGCCTGGATGGCACGCCTATCGGCAGAGCCCATAACCCCGCATGCCGAGATGAAAATGATCGCGATGGGCCGCGTTGTATTCAGGCCCCAGCGAGTTGCCGAAGATGTCACAGCTGCCCTCGAAAGCGCGCCTCAAAAGCTGGCCCCGCGGCCCTTCGTCCTGCCAGTGACCGGCCACCGTTGCCCGGGTGCCATCCTCCATGCGAAACCCGGTCACATCGAACGCCTCGGCCGTGGCATGTTCACTGCGTCGACCGCTATCACGGTGGTAGACGTTGCGACAGGCGAAGCTGCCCACGTGATCCACCCGGGCAACGTCCTGACCGAAGACCTCGCGCGCCACCGGGTGAAGGCGCTGTCGTTCAAACACGACCCAGGAAAGTGCCAGCGGGCAGCTGGCCAGAAAGCTGGCACTGAACTGCACGGAGGTGGAACGCACCCGTACGGCATGATCGAGCTGACACGCCCCGATCTCGGGGCTGCCCACCTCGACATAATCGATGGCCCCCTGCTCGCGCGCCCGGGCCAGCGCCGCCAGGCAGCGCTGCGGGTCCTGATCGAGCGCCTTGAGCTTGAAACGCGTAATCGGGTTTAACGGATCATCCACGTTAAACGGTGCAAAGGGATTGTATTTTGATGGCACGCGCTCGCTGCCCGGCCACTGCTGCCAGAGGCCTGCGGCTACCACCACCGGTATCAACAGGATGATCAATACGACGTAGCGCACGTCCCCTCCGGGTCACTAAAGCGAAAAAAATCCCGCATGGCGAACATGCGGGATGGAAGGGGGTGTTGCAATGCCTCCTGTCTCAAAGAGGCAGAAGGCAATCGATTCGAGTCTGGCGGCTCGAATCGTCATCAAGATTAAGGGATGGCCCGTTAACAGACTAATCATCATTGCAGATCATCAAAATAGTCAGATGTAATCAAGCCGGGCCTGGAGCCCGGCCTGACGCTATCAAGGCAACGGGCCAGCGTTTACTCCGACTCGATCTGCCCGGTACCGCGACCCCGATTGATCCGGCGATTCTTGACGTCCGGTACCCGGCGAAGACGATCGTGGGTATCAGACATCTCGTCGGCCTCGAAGGCATCCGCCCCGACCGGCGTTTCGCCGTGCTGGCGATAGAGACTGAGCAGCATCTGCTTGCGATCGGCGCGCAGCTCCTTGAGCAGCACATAGACCATGCCATAGATGATCAGCGTAAACGGCAGCGCCGAGACCACAGCCGCCGACTGCAGCCCGCTGAGCCCACTTTCACCACCGGCCGAGATCAGGATCAGACAGATCGCAGCAATCAGCACCCCCCAGGTCACCCGCTTGTAGAGCGGCGGGTTGAGCGAGCCCTTGTCGGTCATCTGACCCACGATATAGGCCGCCGAATCCGCCGAGGTCACCAGAAAGATAAAGATCAGGATCATGGCCACGATCGACAGCGGGAAGGAAAACGGCATCTGATCAAACATCACGAAAAGCGCCGAGGTGATGTTGTCGCTGGTCGCCTGGGCCAGACCCGCATCCTGATAGAGATCCATGTGCAGCGCGGCCCCGCCGAAAACGCCGATCCAGAGACAGGCCAGCAGCGGCGGCACGATCAACACCCCGAACACATACTCCTTGATGGTACGCCCGCGGGAGACACGCGCCACAAAAGTGCCGACAAACGGTGACCAGGCGATGACCCAGGCCCAGTAGAACACGGTCCAGCTGCTGATCCAGTCGTTGTCGGTAAAGGGATTGATGCGCAGGCTCATGCCCAGAAAGTTCTGCAGATAATCGCCCATGCCGACCGTAATGGTTTCCAGAATGGCGACCGTCGGACCGGTTACCAGCACATAGAACATCAGGCCCAGACACAGCACCATGTTCAGATTCGACAACCGCTTGATGCCCTTGTCGAGCCCGGAGACCGTGGACATCATGTAGCACACAAACATGGCGCACAAAATGATGGCCTGCCACATGAACCCTTCGGCCACGCCAAAAACGGCATGCAGACCACCGTTGATCTGCAGCACCGCCAGGCCAATGGAGGTCGCCACGCCCATCACGGTCGCCACGACCGCAAAGGTATTGAGAAGCCCGCCGGCAAAGACGCGTCCCTTGCCAAGCTTTGCCGTCAGCGGCGACATGACCGTTGAGACCAGCCCGGTCTGCCCCTTGCGAAACTGGGTGTAGGCGATAATCAGGCCCACCACCGAAAACGCGGCCCACTGGTGAACGCCCCAGTTGAAAAACGAGTACTGGATGGCGTAGCGCGCCGCTTCCGGCGTGCCGCCTTCCATGTCGTTAAAGGGCGTGTTCATGAAATGGGTCATCGGCTCGGCCATGCCGTAAAACACCAGCCCTACCCCGAAGCCGGCGGCCAGCAGCATGCTGATCCAGGAAAAGAAGTCGTAGGACGGCTTGCTTTCCTGAGGGCCGAGACGAATCTTGCCGTACTTGCTAAAGGCCAGTACCAGCAAAAAGATGACGAACCCGAAGACCGAAAACAGATAAAACCATCCGAAAAGATGCGTCACCCCGGTCAGGGCGGCACTGGCGCCGGCACTGAACCGGTCAGGAAAGATGGCACCGATTGCCACAAGCACCACGATGATCATCGTGGACGCGACAAAGACACGCTGTCTGGGAGCAATAGCCATGAGTGCGTCGATCCCCTGTCATTGTTGGATTGTCATTAAAGACTAGTTCAAGAACATTATGATCAATGCACATAAATGTCCGAAGCCGACGGTCGTTGCATCAGCGTGCCCGTCGAAAGGCGCCTGTCGGCACTGCCTGCAGCCTGTTTTGATGCGCACAAAAAAGGGGACACAGCCGTGTCCCCTTGTCTATCTTGCGCCGCAGGACGATTACATCCTGGCAGCAATAGCGGCCTCTATCCATAACGTCCCGTTATATAGTCCTCGGTCTGCTTCTTCTCCGGGTCGGTAAATATCTGATCGGTCTGCCCGCACTCGATCAGCTCGCCCAGATACATGAACGCCGTAATGTCGGACACGCGCGCCGCCTGCTGCATGTTGTGTGTCACGATCACGATCGTGTAGTCCGCCTTCAATTCGTGGATCAGATCCTCGATGTAGCCGGTCGAGATCGGATCCAGCGCCGAGGTGGGCTCATCAAGCAAAATCACCTCGGGTTTGACCGCAATGGTACGGGCAATACATAGACGCTGCTGCTGCCCGCCGGACAGCGACTGTCCGTTGGTCTTGAGCTTGTCCTTGACCTCGTTCCACAGGGCTGCCTTTTTCAGCGCCCACTCCACACGCTCGTCCATGTCGCGCCGCGACAGACGCTCGTAGAGCTTCACGCCGAAGGCGATGTTGTCATAAACCGACATCGGAAACGGCGTCGGCTTTTGAAACACCATGCCGATGCGGGCGCGCAGCAGATTGATGTCCACGCCGGAGGCATGAATGTCGTGACCGTCCAGCAGGATGCCGCCTTCGGTCTTCAGACCCGGATAGAGATCATGCATGCGGTTGAAGCAGCGCAGAAGCGTTGACTTGCCGCAGCCGGAAGGGCCGATATAGGCCGTTACCTGGTTGGCCGGAATCTCCATCGACACATCCTTGATGGCCTGAAAATTACCGTAGTAAAAGTTCAGGTCCTGAACCGACAGCTTGGCGGTGACATCGTCATGGGTGCTGCCGGTTGCGTTTCTGGGTGTCTGCCTCGGCGCCATGGTGAAATTCTCTGATCGCATGTTCATGAAATAAAAGCCCCTTGATGCCTACTTCTGCGACCGCGCCGCACTCACGCGCGCCAGAATGTTAAGAATCAGCACCGCAGCGGTCAGTATCAGTGCCCCCGTCCACGCAAGCGCCACCAGATCGGGGATAAACGAATTGATGGTCATGTTCTGGTAAAGCACCATCGGCAGGTTGGGCATCTCGTTGCCCATGTTGAAAAAATTCCACTGATTGGTATTGAGCGCCGTAAAGAGCAGCGGCGCCGTCTCGCCGCTGATGCGCGCGCACCCGAGCAGGACACCGGTCGTGATCCCCGCCCGGGCACCGCTGTAGCAGACCCTGAGCACGATCAGCCAGCGATGCGCCCCCAGCGCCGCTGCCGCTTCACGCAGCGAGTTGGGCACCAAAAGCAGCATGTCCTCGGTCGAGCGAATCACGACCGGAATGATGATGACCATGAGCGCGGCCACCCCGGCCCAGCCCGAAAAGTGCCCCATCGGCAATACAACGACCGCGTAGATATACAAACCGATGATGATTGACGGCGCCGAGAGCAGCACATCGTTGATAAAGCGGATGAGATTGGCCAGCCGCGAGCGTCCACCATATTCGGCAAGCCAGGTCCCGGCGGCAATGCCGATGATGGTGCCCCCGACCGTGGCCAGCGCGGTCATGATCAGCGAGCCCAGAATGGCATTGCCCAGCCCCCCGCCGGACATGCGGGTACGCTCGGTAAACACGTCAAGTGACAGGGCCGGCAGACCCTTGGTGACCAGCGTCAAAAGGATCAGAAACAGCCAGATGACCCCGAAGGCCGAGGCCAGCAGGGAGGCCGTCATGATGGTGCGATTGACCATCCGCCGGCGACGATAGACAGGATTCATGGCAGCCTCCTTCATGACGGTGTCCGTTGATTCATGCGATTAAGCATGAAGCGGGCCAGCGCCAGCACCGCAAAGGTGATCAAAAACAGAACAAGTCCCAGCAGCAAAAGCGCCGAGCGCTGCAGGCCATCGGCCTCGGAAAACTGATTGGCGATCAGGGCGGCAATCGAGGTGCCCTGGCCGGTGACGGTGGCGTTCAAAAACAGGTTATTGCCGATCACGAAGGTCACTGCCATGGTTTCGCCCAGCGCCCGGCCCAGTCCGAGAATCACGCCCCCCAGTATTCCCGCCTTCACCGACGGGAAGATCACATGACGTACGACCTCCCAGGTGGTGCAGCCCAGCCCGTAGGCGGACTCGCGCATGATCGGCGGCACGGTGTTCATGACATCGCGGGTCACGGCGGTGATAAAGGGAATGATCATGATCGCCAGGATCAGTCCGGCGGTCGTCAGTCCGGTACCGGCCGGGAATACCGTCGGGAAATGGGACTGCAGAAACGGCGCCAGTACTTCCATGCCCCACATGCCGTAAATGATGGAGGGCACACCCGCCAGCAGCTCGATCATGGTGCCGATGGTGCGGCGCAGCTTTGGCGGACAGATTTCGGTAAGAAAGATCGCAATGCCCAGCGAGACCGGAATGGCGATGGCAATGGCAATCAGGGAGGTGACCAGCGTGCCGTAGATGGCCGGCAGTGCACCAAAGCGGTTGACGTTGGCCGCCCAGCGATCATCGGTAAAAAAGGAAAGCCCCAGCTCCGACAGGGCCGGCCAGCCCGCCAGCACCAGCGACCCGGTAATGGTGCCCAGCAGCAGCAGCACCACCAGTGCCGAGCCCCGGGTCGTGAGTTCGAAAATCCGGTCCACAATGCCATTGCGCCTGAGCGCGGCACGTTCGTTGGCACTTGCCGACAGCTTCTGCATCCGATTGCCCTCTGCGGCCTGTGGTGTGGCGCTGCTGCCGGTCGTCATGGATCATACCTGTGCATAAACAGTCGTGGGTTCGTCAGGTGGACAAGGGCCGGGGCACATGGCCCCGGCCCGAACATCGAATCAGCAGGGGTTACTGCTGCCATACGGCGTTGCCGCTGCTGTCCTTGATCTGCGACCAGACGTCCTGCTTGATCATGCTGACCACGTTCTCCGGCATCGGGATGTAGTCCAGTTCGGTGGCCATGTCGCCGCCGTTTTCATACGACCAGTCAAAGAAGGCGAGCGCATCACGAGCGGCCTGGGCATCCTTGACCTCGGTGTGCATGAGGATGAACGACGCCCCCACGATCGGCCAGCTCTCATCGCCCGGCTGATTGGTCAGCACCAGGTACATGCCCTCGGCATTTTCCCAGTCGGCATTGGCGGCCGCGGCCTGGAAGGAGTCGCTGTCGGCGGTCACAAAGTTGCCGGCCTGATTTTCCATCTGCGCCACGTTCAGATCGTTTTGCTCGGCGTAGGCCGATTCCACGTAACCGATGGCGCCGTTGATGCCGTTGACCTGGCTTGCCACGCCGGCATTGGCCTTGGCACCGACACCGGCAGGCCAGGCCACCGACTTGCCTTCACCGATCTCATTTTTGAACTCTTCGCTGACCTGGGCCAGATAGTGCGTGAACAAAAAGTTGGTGCCGGAGCCCTCGGCGCGATAGACCGGCGTAATCTGCGTATCAGGCAGATCGACATCGGGATTGAGCTGTGAAATGGCATCATCGTTCCAGGTCGTGATCTTGCCCTGGTAGATATCGGCCAGTGTCTGTCCGTCCAGACGCAGCGCGCCGTTGTCGACACCCTGCACGTTCACGACCGGTACCACACCGCCCATGATCTGCGGCCACTGGACCAGATTGTTCTCTTCAAGCTCTTCCGGCGTCATCGGCGCGTCACTGGCCCCGAAGGTGACCGTGCTGGCCGTGATCTGCTGAATACCGCCGCCGGAGCCGATGGCCTGATAGTTGAGGCCGTTGCCGGTCTCATCCTGATAGCCATCGGCCCACTGCGAATAGACCGGGTAGGGAAAGGTCGCACCGGCGCCGGTGATGGTAGCGGCCGAGGCGGTGGCCGCCAGCGAGGTAGCGATGAAGGCTGCAGCGACTTGCTTGATCATCAGAATTGCTCCGTTCCCTTGCGCCAGGACGCAACAAGCGTCCTGATGGTAATCATGCCGCCTCGATCAAAGCGCGGCTGCTCAATGCGACGCCAGGTTAGCAATCAAATATGTCAGTTTTATTGCAGCACTGTCATATATCGTCCATACCGCTACCGCAGCCACTGCTGCACAAGCGCCACGCAGGCCATTCCCAGCGCTGTCATCACAAGCGATCCCACAAGATGGGCGCTGATACCCGCAAATGCGCTCAGATAGCGTCCGGCCTGCAGCTGCCCCGTTATTTCCAGTGAAAAGGTCGAAAAGGTCGTCAACGCGCCCAGAAAGCCGGTCACGACAAACAGCTTCCAGTGCGGACTCAGCTCCGGCAGAAGGTTAAACAGCGCAAAGGCCACCCCGATCAGCCAGCCTCCCAGCAGATTGGCCACCAGCGTGCCGGGCGGCAAGGGGGGAAACAGCGCATTGAGCGCCAGCGACAGCGCCCAGCGCAGGTTGGCACCCAGCGCAGCGCCAAGACCGATGGCAAGAATGGAAAACCACATGCGTCACTCCTCGAATCTCGATAATGTCGAGGCAGCGGTCGACAACGCCATGTCGACACGCGCCTGCGCTCGCACCCCGGGCAGGGTGCGCTGCAGGCATCATCAACCACGTCGCGACAGGACGTGATGGTTTGAAGCGGGCGCTTCGGGAGGCATGCCATCTCCGGATAAAAAGCATTGCACTCCCCCCTGCCCATGACAAGTCATGCCCTGCGACCGCCCTTCCCCTGCCCGCTGTCGATACGTTTGCGTTAACATGGCATTTTTATCCTGTTCACGGGGCGTGACCATGCCGGCAATGGGCCGTTTCAATACGCTTGAAATCCTCAGAACGTCCTCCATCGGGCTGTTTCTCGATGGCGGTGCGCTGGGCGATATTCTCCTGCCGACGCGCCAGATACCGCCGGGCACGGCCACCGAGCCCGGCGACTCGATGCGGGTATTTCTCTATCTCGACAGTGAAGACCGCCCGATTGCCACCACCGAGCGACCCAAAATTCAGGTCGGCGAATTTGCCGCCCTGGAAGTGGCCGAGCGCACACCGGTCGGCATCTTTTTGAACTGGGGACTGCCCAAGGACCTGCTGCTGCCGCATTTTGAAGAGCGTACCAGCCGGCCGCTGCGTCAGGGCGATCGCTGCGTGGTCATCGCCTATCTCGATGATCGAACCCGGCGCATCACCGCCTCGATGCGACTCGATCGCTACCTGGATCAGGTACCGGCCGACTACGCCCGCGATGAAGAAGTCGACCTGATCATTACCGGCCCGACCGATCTGGGCTTCAATGCCATCATCAACCATCGCCACTGGGGGCTTTTGCACAAAAGCGAAGCGATTCGACCGCTGCGCACGGGCACCCGGGTCAAGGGCTACATTCACCGGATACGTGACGATGGCAAGATCGATCTGAGCCTGCAGCCCCGTCGCGAAGTGCTGGCAGAACCGCTGGCCGAACAGATTCTCGAGCGGCTGCAAAAGGCCGGCGGGACGCTTGCCATCAGCGACAGGAGCGACCCGGCCCTGATCCAGCGCACCTTCGGCGTGAGCAAGGGCAACTTCAAAAAGGCCATCGGTGGGCTCTACAAGCAGGGCCTGATCACCATCGATGCCGATGGCATACGCCGGGTGGACAGATGACCGGCCCCGAACGCTGACATTTCAACAACATCACACGAACGTTCAGGAATTTTCATGCGCAAGACAACGGGCATCATCGGTACCGCAGCCGTCATCATCGTGGTGGCAGGCGCTGCAGCGCCCTGGTATACCGGCAAGCGGATCGAGCAGGAGTTTCGCCAGGGCGTCGAGCAGGTCTCTACCAGCGTTCCCATGGAAGTGACCCGGTACGACCGGGGCTGGCGCACGTCCGAGGCCGTGACCCGTGCCGTGATCGAGACCGAGGACGGCGCCTGGCCGGTCGACATCCATCACCATATTACCCACGGCCCCTGGGGATTTGGCTGGGCACACATCGACAGCACCCCCGATTTCGGCGAGCACCAACGTGCCGTAGCGCACTACTTTGGCGACCAGCCCCCGCTTGAGGCCACAACCACCGTGGGCTTTGGCAACGACGTCAACATCGACTGGCAATCGCCGGCCTTTGATGACACCGACGTGCCCGAAGTGCCGGGCGCGCGGCTGGCCTGGGGCGGCATGGACGGTCACTACCGCCTTGATGGTGATCGCACCGCCTCTCGCCTGTCGATCCCGGCACTGGATTTCCACAGCGAGGACGCCACCCTGGCCGTCCGGTCGCTCAGCATGGAAGGCAGCGGCGCCGGCGGCCCCGAGTGGCCCAACATGGACCATTTCTGGGATGGCCGCTTTAGAACCACGCTGGGTCAGCTCAACTTTCAGGATGACACCGAGGGTGTGGCCCTGAAGCTGGGTCTGGATGGCCAGGGTCAGCTGCAGGACAACGACGATGACGGCCTGTCGATGACCGGCTCCTGGCAGCTCAGCAACATGCTGCTGCAGGACCCGTCACTGACCGAGCCGCTGGTCATCAACAATGCCACCCAGACCCTGGTGCTCAAGGGGCTGCCCCGCGATGCCACGCGTCACCTGCTGATCGGCCTGTCCAATCTGGACGACTCCCTGGACGAGGATCAGATCTCAAACCAGGTGCAGCAGATGATGACCCAGTATCTGATGGCGGTTCTTCAGGGCACGCCGACGCTTGAAACCACGGTGGCCGGTCTGGACACACCGCGCGGGTCGCTGGAAGGCAAGCTGGCCATCAACCTCGAACCCGGCGATGGCACCGAGCGCTCCCCCATCACGTCAGCGCTGGCTCGCGCGGCCCTGACGCTGGATATGGCCTCGGATCGTACGCTGCTTGAGCGTCTGGTCACGCTATCCGACCCGAACGCCCGGCCGGCGTCGCTGCTTGACGGGCTCGAACAGGAAGGGCTGCTGGTCCGCGACGGCGAGCGCTACCGTGTGGATGTCCGGATGGACAGCCGGGACCTTCGCGTCAACGGCGAGTCCCATCCCGAGCTCTACATGATGCTGCCACTGCTTTTGATGTCACTAAACGGCTGATCCATTCGGCCTGACGCTCGCGTCAGGCCATGGTCGCGCTGTGTCGCGTTCCGGGAGATGGCTATAGTGGGAACGCCGCCGGCGGTGAATGACCCAACCGATGCCCTGCGCAGTGTCTGCCGGGGCATCCCTTCACTTTCTGTCTACAGCGAGTCATGACGATGTCCCAGAATCCTTCTCGCCCGCTTTATATCGTGCACTCGGGGCCCACCCTGCTCGAAACGCCGTTGCTCAACAAGGACAGTGCCTTTTCGCTTGAAGAGCGCATCCAGTTCAACCTGCTGGGTCTTTTGCCGCAGAACATCGAAACCATCGAGGAGCAGGCCGAGCGCGCCTATCAGCAGTACGAACAGCAGTCCAGCGACCTGGATCGTCACATCTATCTGCGCTCGATTCAGGACAGCAACGAAACGCTGTTCTTTCGCCTGCTGGAAGACCATCTCGAAGAGATGCTGCCGATCATCTATACGCCCACCGTGGGCGAGGCGTGCCAGTCGTTTTCGCAGATCTATCGCTCTCACCGCGGCATTTTCATCTCCTATGATCACCGCGACTACATCACCGACATCCTGCACAGCGCCACCAAGGACAACGTCAAGGTGGTGGTGATCACCGACAGCGAACGCATCCTGGGGCTGGGCGATCAGGGCATCGGCGGGATGGGCATCCCGATCGGCAAGCTCTCGCTCTACACCGCCTGCGGCGGCATCAGCCCGGCCTACACCATGCCGATCGTGCTGGATGTCGGCACCAACAATCAGGACCTGCTCGACGACCCCATGTACATGGGCTGGCGCCACGAGCGCGTGACCGGCGAGGCCTACTACGAGTTCGTCGATCAGTGCATTCAGGGCATCAAGCGCCGCTGGCCCAACGCCATTATCCAGTTCGAGGATTTCGCCCAGGCCAACGCCATGCCGCTGCTGGAGCGCTATCGCGACGAGATCTGCTGCTTCAACGATGACATCCAGGGCACCGCCTCCGTGGCGCTGGGCACGCTCTTTTCGGCCTGCAAGGCCAAGGGTGAAAAGCTCTCCGAACAGCGCGTGGCCTTCGTCGGCGCCGGCTCGGCCGGCTGCGGCATCGCCGAACATATCGTGCTGGCCATGCAGGAAGAGGGAATCAGTGAGGCCGAGGCGCGCCAGCGCATCTTCATGATCGACCGCTACGGCCTTTTGACCGATGACATGAGCAACCTGGTCAACTTCCAGCGCCGACTGGTGCAAAAGCGCGCCGACATCAGCGACTGGGATACCGGAAGCGGCGACCTGGCGCTGATCGATGTGGTGCGCAATGCCAAACCCACCATCCTGATCGGTGTCTCCGGCCAGCGCGGTCTCTTTACCGAAAACGTCATCAGAACCATGCACGAGCACTGCCGCGAGCCGCTGGTCATGCCGCTGTCCAACCCGACTTCTCGCATCGAGGCCACGCCCCGCGAGATTCTCGAGTGGACCAACGGTGAAGCGCTGGTCTCCACCGGCAGCCCCTTCCAGCCGGTCAGTCTGGGCGATCGCAAGATTCCCATCGCCCAGTGCAACAACTCCTATATCTTCCCGGGTGTCGGACTGGGCGCCATCACCGCAAAAGCCTCGCGCATCACTGATGGCATGCTGATGGCCGCCTCCAGAGCACTGGCGGACTGCTCACCGGTAGCGATTGAAGGCAAGGGCGCCGTTTTGCCGCCGCTGTCTGACATCCAGGAAGTAAGCCGAAAGATCGCCATCGCCGTGGCCCGGCGTGCCCAGCAGGACGGCGTGGCACTGGAAACCGATGACGACACCATCCGCCAGGCGATCGACGCCAACTTCTGGCGCCCGCGCTATCGTCAGTATCGTCGCGCATCCTACTAGGCCGATGCATGCCGACCGCAAAAAGGGCGCCCGAAGGCGCCCTTTTTTATCCAGCCCGGCCATGACTCATGGCCGTGCCGCACTGCCCTTCACTTTGCGGCCTTCTTGCGTTTGGCCGGGAAGAAGGTGCCATTGCGCAGATCCGCCTCGATCTCCTCGAGCGAGCGCCCTTTCGTTTCCGGCACGTAGCGCACGATGAACACCAAAGCCGCAATGGTGATCAGCGCGTAGAGCCAGAAGGTGCCCGAGGTACCCAGCGCGCCGATCAGCGACAGCGTGGTCAGTGTCATCAAGAGATTAAATATCCAGTGGCTGAAGGCCCCGACACTTGCTCCTTTGCCACGTACAAACAGCGGATAAACCTCGGCGTTGATCAGCCACAGGCAGACGCCAAAACTTGAGTTGAGCGCCATGTAGATGGCCAGACACGCTACCAGGGTCCACTGCGCCGCGGTGCTTTCCGGTGAGCCGCCGATAAAAAGCGCGCCCATGACGATCAGCGCGACGGCCGAACCCGGCACCATCCACAGCAGAAAGCGCTTGCGACCGATGCGGTCAACCAGAAAGATACCCAGCACGGTGGCCAGATTGATCAGCACCGCCCCGCCCACGGCCGCCAGCACCGAGGCGCTGTCGCCAAAGCCTGCGTCACTCAGAATGGTGGGGGCATAGTAGATCAGGGCATTGTTGCCGGTGATCTGGGAAAACATCGCGATGCCAAAACCCGCAATCAGGGCCGGACGCACCCACGGGCTGAAAAGATCCTTCCATTGCCCTTCCGGCTGCGCCGAGATCTCCTTGATCTCGTCAAGCTCCTGCTGTGCGCCCTGTCTGTCGCCGCGCACGCGCTCCAGAATGCCCAGCGCCTCCTGCTCACGGTTTTTGCTCAGCAGCCAGCGCGGGCTTTCCGGCAACAGCAGCATGCCGATCATCAAAACGACCGAGGGAATGATGCCGAGCGCAAACATCCAGCGCCACTGATGGCCCAGCGCGTAGCCGGTGAGATAGGCCACCAGGATGCCAAAGACCACCATGAACTGAAACATCACCACCAGCTTGCCGCGGTGTGCCGGTGGTGTGACCTCGGCGATATAGACCGGAATGATCTGCGTGGCGCTGCCGGCAGACAGGCCCAGAATAAAGCGCGCCAGAATCAGCACGCCCACACTGGGCGCCGCCGCCGACAGGATCGACCCGAGCGTGAACACCAGCCCGACCAGCGCAATCGACCAGCGCCGCCCGATACGATCGGAGATGGGCCCGGTGCCCAGACAGCCCACCAGTGCGCCAAGGATGATGGCGCCGGTCACGATCTGCTTGAGCGTGTCATCAAGCGCAAAATCGCGTGCCAGCCCCAGCAGAGCGACACCGATAATGCCGGTGTCGTAGCCGAACAGCAGCCCGCCCAGCGCGGCAATGATGGAGACCAGTGCCACCAGGGTTCTGCCCTGAGGCCCCCTGGGGGCGTGTCCTGCATGATGCGTCATGAACCCTCCTGAAGCTGGCTGAATCGTGTCAGCGCAATACGCAAAAAAATGCCCTGATGTTCGAGCATCAGAGCCTGAGTAGAATTGTAACCTGAAGTCATGCTGATGGAAGCCTCCACCGCCCGTCATGCTGCAGGCAAATGGTGACATCGTGTCACTTCATGTAGGCCGCTATAAAAACCGGATACGCCCGCCGTCCCAGCCGATGAGACGATCCGCCCGCGTCCGCGTCGCCTCGATACGCTCGGCGTTGGGGCGGTCGGTGCTGGCTACCCAGGCACGGGCATCAGGCTCACTGCGCCCAAAGCGCATGTGGCGCTCGACCAGCCACTGCTCGCGCAGCTCGGTATCGACCTCGACATACCAGACTTCATCGAGCAGTGACCTGACGCGATCCCAGGGCGTGTCGTTCATCAGCAGATAGTTGCCCTCGGTCACCACCAGCGGCGTCTGCGGTGAGACGGCGATGCTGGCCGCGATGGGCTCTTCGATCTCGCGATAAAAGCCGGGAGCATAGACCGTCTCACCCTCTTTGGGCGTACGCAGCCGCGCCAGTAGCGAGACGTAGCCGTTGCCATCAAAGGTATCCGGCGCGCCCTTGCGCTCGGCGCGGCCCAGACGAGCCAGCTCGCGATTGGAGAGATGATAGCCATCCATCGGTACCACCTGCATCTGCTCACCCAGATGGTGCATCAATGCCTCGCTGACGCTGGACTTGCCGGCCCCCGGCGCGCCCACCAGCCCCAGCAGTGCCCGGGAACGACCAGCAGTCAGCGCCCGGGCCGCTGCAACCACTGCCTCATCGATCAAAAGACCATCAATATCGTTTTCAGACGACATTTTTTCTTCAACACCCTTGTCAGCACTTTTAAAACCCTGCACCACACAAAAAGGGCCGACCCCCGCGGGGGCCGGCCCTTTAACGAAAGGCGCGCTATTTACAGACGCTTTTCGATCAGACCTTCCAGCTTTTCCTGATCGTCGGCAAACTTGCTGATGCCTTCAGCCAGCTTTTCGTTGGCCATGGGATCCTGATTATGCTGCCAGCGGAACTCGGCTTCGGTCATTTTCTCGACCTTCTTGTCGCCGGCGCCGGTATCGGTCACCTTGCGTTCGGCCTCGCCTTCGGTGTTGGCCAGCTCTTCGAGCAGATCGGGCGAAATGGTCAGGCGATTGCAGCCGGCCAGTGCCAGAACCTGATCGGTATTACGGAAGCTGGCGCCCATAACCACGGTGTCGTAGCCATAGTTGCTGGCGTAATCGCACACGCCGCGCACGAACTTCACGCCCGGATCTTCATCGGGGCTGTAGCTTTCAACGCCGTCACGCTTTTTGTACCAGTCGGTGACGCGGCCCACGAAGGGCGAGATCAGAAACACACCGGCTTCAAAGCAGGCACGTGCCTGGGCATCGCTGAACAACAGCGTCAGGTTGCAGTTGATGCCTTCGCTTTGAAGCTGCTCGGCGGCGCGAATGCCTTCCCAGGTAGAGGCGAGCTTGATCAGGATGCGGTCGCGATCGACGCCGGCCTTTTTGTAGAGATCAACCAGCTTGCGTGCCTTCTCGACGCTGCCTTCGCGGTCAAACGACAGCTTGGACGCCACCTCAGTGGAGACAAGGCCCGGCACCAGCTTGGTGATCTCGGTGCCCACGACCACGGACAGACGGTCCACGGCGTGCTCGAGGCGTTCTTCGCGGCTCTGGCCCTCGGTCTCTTTTTTGACCTCGGCAAGCGTTTTGTCGATCAGCTCCTGATAGCCTTCCAGATCGAAGGCCTTGAGCAGCAGCGACGGATTGGTAGTGGAGTCATGGGGCTGATATTTCTTGATCGCTTCCAGATCACCGGTATCGGCGACGACCTTGGAAATCGCCTTGAGGGACTCAAGCTGAGTTGCCATGTATCACTCCATCGAATCGATTGGGGCCAGCCGAGGACAAGACATCGACTGACCGCGATATTCATGCAGGGACGGCTCGTGACCGTCTGCGACGAAAATTCTACCGTGTCAGAGCTTCAGGATAGCGATTTTTTAGCGTTTCGACATAGTCTGCATAGACATCTGCATAGCGCGATACGTTATCCCTGTCAGGAGATGTGAGGGTTGATCGGTCAATATCAACCGCATGACGGCAGATATCACTCAGTGCCGTCTTGCGCCCCTGCATGTATTCATCGCACCACTGTGCCTGCAGCGCACCGCCCAGCGCGGCTGCTTCCCGAACCACCGGACAGACCAGTTCCACGTTCATGATATCGGCAATCATCTGTCGCCAGACGCCGCTGTTGGCGCCGCCGCCGACCAGACGCAGCTGATCGGGGCGGATATCAAACGCCGCCAGCAGATCCAGCCCGTAGCGCAGCCCGAAGCTGGCCCCTTCCATGACCGCTCGACAGAGGTTGTCTGCCGAAAAGTTGTGGGCCGAAAGCCCCATAAAGCTGCCGGTCGCCTCCGGCAGCATCGGCACACGTTCGCCGTTGAAAAACGGCAGCACCCGAACACCCTCGGCGCCGATGGGCGCGCGCGCTACGGCATCATTAAAGGATCTGACGTCATGGCCCAGCACGCGACCGAGCTGACTGGTGGCCGAGGTCACGTTCATGGTGCAGATCAGCGGCAGCCAGCCGCCGTGACTGGCGCAGAAATTCGCCACCAGCCCGTTATCGGTAATAGCCGGCTGGCTGGCGCTGGCATAGATGGTGCCTGAGGTACCCAGACTCATGGTGACCGCACCGGCCTGGATATTGCCGGTGCCGATCGCCCCCATCATGTTGTCGCCGCCGCCGGCCGAGACGATCACGCTACTGCCCAGACCCAGGCGGTGGGCGACCTCACGGCGCACGGTGCCGGCCGGCTGATGCGGCTCGATCAGCCGCGGCAGTACGCGCTCCGGGTCAAGCTCGGGCGCCACGTGTGAAAAGGCTTCGAGATGCCAGCAGCGTTTTCGAGTATCAAACCAGCCGGTTCCCGAGGCGTCACCGTATTCGGCCGTGTACTCACCGGTGAGATAGAAATTGAGATAGTCGTGCGGCAGCAGAATATGGGCGATGCGCTCATAGGCGTCGCGATGATGGCGGCGCAGCCACATCACCTTGGAGGCGGTGTAGCCAGTCTGGGGCACGACCCCCAGTGCGTCCAGACAGCCCTTCTCACCGCCGAGTGCCTCGATGTATTCGGCGTTTTCTGCAAAGGATTCGGTATCATTCCAGAGCTTGCCCGGATAAACCGGCACCCCCTGATCATCAAGGGCCACCATGCCATGCTGCTGCCCGGAGACACCGATACCGCGAATGGCACCGGCATCAATGCCGGCCGCCTCGATCGCCTGCTGAAACGCCGCTTCAAACGCCTTGACCCACCACTCGGGGTTTTGCTCGCGACGACCGCTTTCACGGCTGATCAGCTCGTGCGCCTGCTGCCCCTCGCCGATGATGACGCCGTTTTGCGCATCCAGCACCACCACCTTGGTACTCTGTGTCCCGCAGTCCACGCCGATATACATGGGCTCTTCCTTTCGAGAATGCTGTCGTGCCAGTGCGTTAGCGCACCGACTCTACCGTGGCCCGGGCGCCCTGTCGGTGCAGACGCGCCAGTGCTTCGGTGTAGGCCTCGACAAAGCGCTCGTTGTCGACCAGATCACCGAAGACTTCCCGGTTTTCGATAAAGGCCAGCGGGTTATCGCGATTGTGCTGGGCGATCTCGTGAAGCTCTTCCTTCATGCGGTCCACGATCTCGATCGGCTCGCCCTGTTCATCCGCGCCTTCGGCGTAGCGGGCCCAGCTCGCCACCACGGCCGCCGAGCGCTTGATTTCGCCGTCACGCTCAAGCTGCTCGCGGATGACCGGCAACAACCACTTCGGAATACGATCGGAGCTTTCAGCGCAGAGTCTGGCCAGCGTGTCACGTATCTCGGGATTGGCAAAGCGCTCGATCAGGGTACGACGATAGTCGTCGAGATCGACCCCGGGTACGGGCGAGAGCGTCGGCGTGCCCTCCTCGACCATGTAGTTGAGCAAAAAGTCGGCATACAGCTCGTCCTGACAGACCTCGTGGGCGTAGCGGTAGCCGTCGAGATAGCCGAAATAGGTCAGCGCCTGATGGCTGGCGTTCAACAGGCGCAGCTTCATCAGCTCATAGGGCATGACGTCATCAACCACCTGCACGCCGACCTCGTCATAGGCCGGGCGGCCCATGTTGAAATGATCTTCCAGCACCCACTGGGTGAAGGGCTCGCACACCACCGGCCAGCCATCCTCGATGCCAAAGCGCTTTTTGATCTCGGCGCGGTCCTCGTCGGTGGTGACCGGCGTGATGCGATCCACCATCGAGTTGGGAAAGTGCACCTCTTGTTCGATCCAGTCACCCAGCTCGGGGTCACGACACCGGGCAAAAGCCACAAAGGACTCTTTTGCCACATCGCCGTTGCCCTGGATGTTGTCGCACGACATGATCGTAAAGGGTGTCAGCCCCTTCTCACGTCGGCGCGCCAGCGCCTCAACGATCAGACCAAAGAAGGTCTTCGGCGTAGCATTGGCGTCCAGGTCATGTCGCACGTCGGGGTTGTCGAAATTGAACTCGCCGGTGACGTGATGGAAGTTGTAGCCGCCTTCGGTCACGGTCAGCGAGACAATGCGGGTCGTCTCGGCGGCCAGGCGCTCGATCAGCATTTCCGGGTCATCCGGGGCGTAGAGATAGTCGACGATCGAGCCGATCACCCGCGGTTTCCACTGCCCATCGGGATGCTTGAGCACCAGGGTGTAAAGGCCGTCCTGCGCCTTGAGCACCTCCTGCATGCGGCGATCGCCGGGCATCACACCCACCCCACAGATGCCGAAATCCAGTGCCTTGCCCTCATTCATCAGCTCATCGAGATACATGGCCTGATGGGCGCGATGAAAGCCGCCGACACCGAAGTGGAAGATGCCGACGCTGACATCGTCACGGTTGTAGCGAGGCCGTGCCACCGCCTCGCCCAGCTGATCGAGATTGTCTGCCTTCAGCGCTGTCATGTCCTCACTCCCCGTGTTGTCGACCGCTTGAGCGGCCCGGTACTGTCATTGCGCCATTGCCTGAGACGATGCCGCGGTGGCGACCGCCTCAAGCCCCAGTGCCTCGTCACTGTCGATATCAAAAAGATGGACATGATCCGGATCAAAGGCCAGTGCCAGTGTGTCACCGATCTCTACATCGAGATGCGCCGCCAGCTGCGCCGTGATAAGCGTCTCGGCCACCCGGACCTGCGCCATGGTGACCGGCCCCAGCGGCTCGATGACCTCGATCACGCCTTCCAGCCGGCCGCTGCCGCTGGCGGCCTCGACCTGATGCAGATGCTCGGGGCGAATCCCCAGCCAGCATCGCGGGCGCTGGCCGGCATCGCCCAGTGCCGCCTGCTGACGCGACCCCAGCGGGCATGAAAAGCCCTCGCCCCGGAGTGTATCGCCCTGGTAATCGGCCTGCAGGAAGTTCATCGACGGCGTGCCGATAAAGCCCGCCACGAAGCGATTGACCGGCCGCTCGTAGAGATTATAGGGCGTGTCCACCTGTTGAATTCGGCCATCACGCATGACCACGATGCGCTGACCCATGGTCATGGCCTCGGTCTGATCATGGGTCACGTAAAACGTGGTCACGCCCAGCCGCCGGTGCAGCCGCGTGATTTCGGCGCGCATTTCGACGCGCAGCCGCGCATCCAGGTTGGACAGCGGCTCATCCATCAAAAAGACCTGCGGCTGACGCACCAGCGCTCGGCCCAGCGCCACGCGCTGGCGCTGCCCACCAGAGAGCGCTCGCGGCTTGCGATCCAGCAGATGCTCGATATCCAGGATTCTGGCCGCTTCCTGCACGCGTTTTTTAACCTCGTCCTTCGGCGTTTTCTTGAGCTCGAGTGCGAAGGCCATGTTGTGATAGACGCTCATGTGCGGGTAGAGCGCGTAGCTCTGGAACACCATGGCAATGTCACGGTCACGCGGCTCGACGGCGCTGACGTCCTGACCGTTGATGCGGATTTCGCCGGCGGTATTGTGCTCAAGCCCTGCAATCATGCGCATGGTGGTGGACTTGCCGCAGCCCGACGGCCCGACCAGCACCACGAATTCGCCATCCCTTGTAGTCAGGTTGAAATCCTCGACCGCATTGGCGTGCTCACCGCCCTTCTTGCCCGGCACGCTGTCGTAGCGCTTGGCCACACCCTTGAGTTCTACAATCGCCATGAAAGCTCTTCCTTTTTCAGGCACAGCCATCCGGCTGCGCAGATCGAGTCACTGCGCCTATTTGACGGCGCCAAAGGTCAGTCCGCGTACCATCTGGCGCTGGGCAAACCAGCCCAGTACCACGATGGGGGCAATGGTCAGCACCGAAGCGGCCGACAGTCGCGCCCAGAAAAGCCCCTCGCCGCTCTTGAACGAGGCCGTATACACGGCAAGCGTGGCGGCGTGGTAATCGGTCATGGTCAGGCTCCAGAACGACTCGTTCCAGGCCAGAATCAGCGCCAGAAGCCCCGTCGAGGCCAGCCCCGGCAGCGCCAGCGGCAGGATCACGCGAAACATGGTCTGCGCCGTACTGGCACCATCGATGCTGGCCGCCTCGACGATATCCACCGGAATATCGCGAAAATACGAGTACACCATCCACACCATGATGGGCAGGTTCATCGAGGTAAACAGCATCGTCAGACCCAGCCGGGTATCCAGCAGGCCCAGCGAGCGATAGACCAGAAAGACCGGGATCAGCACGCCCACCGCCGGGATGAACTTGGTCGACACCATCCACACCAGCGTGAAGTCGGTCCGCTTTGACGGATAAAACGCCATGGCATACGCCGCCGGTATGGCCAGTGCCAGCCCGACCAGCGTTGAGCCCAGCGCGGTGATGACCGAGTTCAGCGCGTAGTGCCAGTAGCCGCTGCCCTGGGCCAGCGCACTGCGAAAGCTGTCCAGCGTGGGGGAAAAGATAAAGGTCGGCGTCATGCTGAAGGCGGTCTGCTCGGTCTTGAGCGCCGTCAGCACCACCCAGAGGATGGGGAAAAACATCGTGATACCGACCAGCCAGGCCAAAAGCGTCAGCGCCGTGCCGCCGACGCCGCTTTTGCGCCCGGGCGTTTGATCAATCCTGGAGGTCGTCATCGTTGGCTCCCCGCGTTGAGGTTACCGGCCACGAACCGGATCAGGAATATGGCGAAGATGTTGGCCAGAATGACGGCCCCTACGGCCGCCGCCGAGGAGAGCCCGATGTCATACTGGAAAAAGGCACTCAAATAGATGTAATACGGCAGGTTGGTGGTCGCCGTGCCGGGGCCGCCGCTGGTGGTGGCATAGATCTCGGCAAAGGAGGTCAGAAAGAAGATGCTCTCCAGCATGATCACCACATAGAGCACCTGCCCCAGATGCGGCAGCACGATGTGGCGAAACTCCTGCCAGCGATTGGCACCGTCCAGGCGCACGGCCTCGAGCTGATCCTCCGGCAGCGACTGCAGTCCGGTCAGCAGAATCAGCAGCGCAAAGGGCGTCCACTCCCAGCTGATCATCATCACCACCGACAACAGGGGATAGCTTGACAGCCACTGCACCGGCTCAAGGCCCACCGAGCGCATCACCCAGGAAAAAAGCCCGTAGACCGGGTCCAGCAGCATGTATTTCCAGATCAGACCGGTGACGACCGGCATGACAAAAAATGGCGAGATGGCCAGCGTTCGCGCGATACCACGCCCCACAAAGGTGCGATTGAACAACAACGCCAGCGCCAGCCCCGCGACCACCGTCACCAGCAGGCAGGTCGCCACCAGCAGCAATGTATTGATCAGCGCATCCCAGAACACGGGGTCGGTAAAGAGCAGTTCATAGCTTAAAAACCCGGCGAAGCCGCGCATATCCGGCATCATCAGGTTGTAGTCCTGAAACGAGTAGTACAGCGTCATCGCCAGCGGGACAATCATCCAGACCAGCAGAAACAGCACGGATGGCGCCATCAGCCGCTTGGTCGGCGCACGTCGCCTGGGTGACGCGTTCGTGGGGGGAGCACTCATGTCACGGGCCTCACAGGGCAGAAGTCATCAGCGAAGGTGACCACGCGGGAGAGCCCCGCGTGGTCGCACTGGTTACCGACGGTCAATGACCGTTGATTCGTCGACTACTTCGCCACCTCGGCGCGACGCATCAGCCGTTCGGTAAAGGCCTGCGCCTGATCAAGCCCCTGATCCACGCTGGTCTGACCGCTCAGGATACCGGCCATGATCTGACCGACCCGCGTACCGATGGCCTGAAACTGCGGGATGCTGATGAACTGAATACCGGTATAGGGCACCGGCTCGGCGGTCGGATTTTCGGGATCGGCACTGGCGATGGCCTCCTCGACCAGACCGGCGAAGGGCGCCACATCCTGATAGCCCTGGCTTTCGTAGGTCGATTCACGCGTGCCGGGCGGCACGGACAGCCAGCCGTGGGCATCGGCCACGCTCTGGATGTAATCGGCAGACGTTGCCCAGTCAACGAAGGTCTGGGCAGCTTCCGGATTGTTCGCCGACTCCGGCACGGCCAGCGCCCAGGCATACAGCCAGCTCGAGCCGGCCTCGGTGGTTTCATGCGGTGCCTGAGCGAAACCGACGTGCTCGTGTACCTTCGAGTTGTCGGGGTTGGAGAGATAGCCGGCGGCCACCGTCGAGTCGACCCACATGCCGCACTGACCGTTGGCAAAAAGTGTTTCGGACTCGGTAAAGCCGTTGGACGTCGAGCCCGGCGGGCCGTACTGCGTCAGCAGGGTCTTGTAGGCGTTGGCGGCATTTTTCCACTCCTGAGAGGTCAGCTGTGCTTCCCACTGCTCGTTGAACCAGCGCCCGCCGAAACTGTTCACCATGGTGCTGAAAAGGGCCATGTTTTCGCCCCAGCCGGGCAAACCGCGCAGACAGATACCGTAGACGCCGTTTTTGGGGTCATGAATCTTCTGGGCGAAGTCCTGCATCTGGCTCCAGGTCGGGTGATCGGGCATCTCGATGTCGGCTTTCTCGAACAGATCCTTGCGGTAGTAGGTCATCGAGGATTCAGCATAAAACGGCAGGGCGTAGAGCTTGTCGTCAAAGGAGAGGCCCTGACGCACGCTGGGAATCAGATCGTCGACCTGATAGCTCTCCGGCAGCTGGTCCATCGCCTTGAGCCAGCCGTTTTTGGCCCAGATCGGCGTTTCATAGTTGCTCACGGTAATGACGTCATACTGACCGCCGCCGCTTGAAATGTCGGTGGTGATCTTCTGGCGCAGCTCGTTTTCGGCCAGCGTGACGTAATTGACCCGAATATCGGGATGCGCCTCGTTAAAGGCTTTGGTCATCTTCTGCATGGTGACCATGTCGGGGTTATTCACGGTGGCCACCGTAATGGTGGTCTGCGCGTGGGCGACCCCGACGCTTCCAAGCCCTGCCAACAGCATGATCCATGACGTTTTCATTGTAATGTCTACCCTGGTCATTGATGGATTTCCCGTGGCGGAAAATCGCTTCACTGCGACACACCGACCTGTTCTTTATTGTCATTTGGTGTCATTCGCATCATTGCCACATCGTTAAGCAGTAATGCATTTCAGGCAAGCAGGTCGATTTTTAAATAAACCAGCAAAAACAAACAATTAAAAAAACATGGACCAATTGATAGGCTTGAGTAGAAAAACAACATCACCATCGACCGACGAATGTCTCCCCCACCCGGGGCAACTTTCAGGCGGCAAAAATGACAAAAAATGATAGATAGCAGTATCGGCCGCACGAAAACGCAGTGCCTGCGACGGCCCTTTTGAACGGATACCCGACAACGCCATGGCGAAGCCCATATCAACTGGCAGGGTGCGGTTAAAGGATGTCGCCATGGCCGCCGGCGTCAGCCCGATTACCGTCTCGCGTGCCTTTAGCGCGCCTCACCAGCTGCATCCGCAGACACGTCAGCATGTGCTGGAAACCGCCCGCGACATGGGCTATTTACCGCGCCCGCGCCAGCCCGTTGAGCCCGCAGCCGGGCCCCGACGCTGCGTCATTGGCGTTATCAATCCGCAGCTCGACAACCCCTTTTTCCATGAGCTGGCATGCGCTTTGGCGCAACTCGGCCAGGCGCGTCAAATGGATGTGCTGATCATGGACTCCCGCGACTCATCGGTTCAGGAAGCGGCGGCCGTCGATCGGCTGATTGCCTGCGGCGTGGACGCCATCATCCTGACCGTCATCTCTGCTGACAGGCGCTACCGGCCAGGCTATTTCGAGCGTCTGGAAAAGGCAGGTATTGCGGTTATCCTGATGGACCGCGAGGTAACGGCGCCCCATCACGGCGGCGTGTATATCGACAATCTCGACTGCGGCTATCAGGCCGGGCTATGGATGCGCCAACAGCCGGTCGAGCGGCTTTTGATCCTGTCGGGGCCGTCGGAGTCGATGATCACGATCGGGCGGGTATCGGGCATTCGTGAGGCGCTGGCCGGCAGCGCCATCAGCCTTGAAGTGCACTATGGCGGTTTTTCCATGGCACCCACCGAGCGCTTTCTGGATGAGCGGCTCGACCGGCCTTCACTGCCTGACGCCCTGATCGGCATCAACAATCAGATCACGCTGGGCATTCTGACCGCCTATCGCCGGGCACGGCTGGCGCTGCCCGAACACGCCGGCGGGCCACGCCTTTTGTGTATCGACGGCATTCGGCATGCCGAACTGCTGGATGTGGCCATCCCCTCGATTCGCCATGACTTGGTGACCATGGCCACCCAGGCCATGGATCTGGTCGAGGATGCCCTGCACGCCGGCAGCCGCCGGGGCACCCGCCAGATCGTGCGAAGCCGGCTTCAGCTGCCCGACGACCGCGCCTGAGCGCTACGACCCGACTCAGGGCCGCGACGGCGCATCGCCTCCCTCCGACGCAGCGTCCGGTGGCGCCTGCGCGTCTTCTTCATCACGGGATTCGGGCGGTGCCGCCATCACATCAGGATCCTCGCGCGACACGGGCGCGGCCGACCCGCGCAGATGCTCCAGCAGGCCATCAATGTTTTCCAGATGAATACTGGTGCGCGGCACGGCCAGATCAAAACCCTCCTCATCCATGCGCCGCTTGAGACGCAGATTGAACTCGCGGGCCACTTCCCACTGCATGACCGGTGCCGTGCGAAAGCGGGCCCGCACGATGGCCGAGCCTTCGGTAAAGCTCTCCACGCCCTGCATCTCGAGCGCCGACCAGATCTTGAAGCGAAACAGCGGATCATTGCGCATGCCGCCGGCGGTCTCCTCGATCATCTCGATGGCCCGGTCGATGGTCATGCGCTGAGGCACGCGCACCCGGAACATGGCGTAGCCGAACTCGCGCGAATAGTTCTGCACTGCCTTGATCTGGCTAAAGGGCACCGAGTGGACGATGCCGTCCAGATCGCGCAGGCGAATGGTACGCAGGCTGAGCTTTTCGACCGTGCCCAGATTGCCGCCCACATCGACAAAATCATCGATGGCCAGGGTGTCCTCCACCAGAATGAAGATACCGGTAATCAGATCCTGCACCAGCGTCTGGGCACCAAAGCCCACCGCCAGACCGATGACACCGGCACCGGCCAGCAGCGGTGTCACGTTCACACCCAGATTGGCCAGCGCCACGATCGAGCCGATCACCACGATGGTGACAAACACCACGTTGCGCATCAGCGGCGTGATGGTCTCGGCCCGTGCCCGGCGCGCCCGCCCGCGCTGGGAGCGCGACGTTGAGGTCATGGCGCGGTGGATCGCCGTATCGGTAAGAATCCAGACCAGCCAGCAGACCAGCACCGTCAGGCCGATACTGAACAGAGGCTGCGCGATACGCTCGCCCACCCCGCCGGTTCGCCCGAGGTTCAATATCGAAAAGCCCCAGGTCTGTGCGGCGCATTCGGCGAAGATGACCCAGCACCCCAGATGCGCCAGCACATAGCCAAATCGCGTCAGACGGCGGGTATAAAGCGATCGCCGCGGGCGCTGGCGTACCTGCTGGCTGCTGCGTCGCAAAAGACCGGTCACGATCAGCGTCACGATCATGAGCGCGGCCGTCAAAAGCGCCCGGGCAAACACCGAGCGCACATCGCCGCTGTAGGTCAGGATGGCCAGCAGCGAGGCGGCCACGATCAAAAGCGCCGGGATATGCCAGACCCTGCCCAGCACCTGAATCAGATCACTGACCGCGCCCCCCTGCTGACGCTGGCTCAGCGGCCGATTGCGGATCAGATGTCGGATCGGGCGGCGAAAGCGCACCACGAAAAAGCCGGTCAGTACGACCGCCGTGATGTTGACCACCTCGGCACTGAAGCCGGCCAGATCACTGCCGAGCGCCTCGGTGAGCAGGGTTGCGTTAAGGGCGTCGCCCAAAGCGGCCACGCTGCCGATATAGAAAAGCGGCCACGCCGCCTGCTGTCGCAGCAGGCGCAGCGCCGTGCGGCGATGCCCCCAGGAGAACAGCGAGAAAACAACCTCGCAGACCGAGGCGAACACCATGCCACAAAGCGCCGCCCAGCCAAGCGTGGTCGCCAGGGTCATGCCGGGTGTGGGGCCCATGCGAAAGGTGATCGCAAGCGTACCGGCAAAGGCGACACCCATGGGCAGAAGCCGTCGCAGACAGTAGCGCATCAGTACCACGGCGGTGGGCTGTTCGGGCAGGCGCAGTGCCACCCCATAGTGCTTGCCCACGGCGCGGATCAACGCATAAAGCAGCACCCCTGCAATCAATTGCACTGCCAGCGTGATCAAAAAGTCGCGCAGCAGTATCCAGCGACTGCCGTGCTCGCCAAAGCGCTCGGACAGATCATCCAGCGCACTGTCGGCATTGTGCTGCCAGCTCTGGACCAGACTTCGCCCCTCGCCCTCCTGGCCGGTGACCTCCTCGAAGGTGGCTGCAAGCGCCCCCAGAAGGCCACGCCCTGTGGCGCCCGGCGGTCCCTGCGAGTCGTCGCTGTCGATACGGGCCTGGCTTGCCTCCCTGAGATCCCGCAGCCCCTGCAACAGCGAATCGCGCTGCTCACTGTTTTCAAGCGTCGAGATCAGTTGATCGAGCGAGTCACGAATCTGTTCGGGAGAGGCCTGCTCGCTGCTGCCAGAACCGTCGCCGCTGCCGGACCCCAGTCCGGCAAGCTCGGCGGCCGAGCCATGGGCCTGTGGCACCGCCGCCAACAAAATCAGCATCAGTGTGAATATTGCGCCCAGTCGGCGCATGGCTGTCAGCGGCCAAAGCCCTGTTATCGCCTGCATTGCCTGATAGTCCTTTCGATCCAACCGGCAGGCAGCGTGACCTGGTCGGGCCCGGCTCACAAGTGGCGCGCATCAATGGCGGTGACAACAACACGGTTCGCCGCCATTTCCTTCACCCGACAAACGCCCATCAAGGGCAGTCGCGACCAAAAAGCGGCACACCGGGGCCGGTCAGACCGGAAAACGGTTGAAAAAATATTGACGCTGGCCCATCATACCCGGCCATTAAATTTGGCTGACCAACATCTTTCCGGAGCGCGCCATGAAAGCAGGCATCCATCCCAAGTACCGCACGGTGATCTTTCACGACACCAATGCCGATACACACTTCAAGATTCGTTCGACAGTAAGCACTGGCGAGACCATCGAATTTGAAGGCGAGACCTATCCGCTGGTACGTCTGGATATTTCCTCTGCATCGCACCCCTTCTATACCGGCCAGCAGCGTCAGGCCAGCTCTGAAGGTCGTGCAGCACAGTTCCGTCGTCGCTTTGGCAACTTCGGTACGCGCAACAACGCAGAGTAAGACCCCGGGCGCGCTTCGCCCGTGTCATACGGCCTCGTTCGAGCCGATATTTCGAACACTGCAGCGCTCCTGTATGCCCGAAAGGCTTTCTTTCGGGCGTCAGGGCTGCCCTGCCCGACCCCGCACGACCAGCATCTCTCCCTGTCAGTCCCCTTGTGACATAAATCAGGCTGAATCACGTATCCGGGCATGAACCTGCCATGGACGCTATTGTCTTATTATCAGCCATTTTGATTCAGCCACTACCCGTGAGGAGTGTTTACATGGCAGATCAAAGTTATAACGCCGCCTGGCGCATGGCCGAAGAGATGAAGGCACGCGCGCGAGGAGCACAGCCCTCCCGCCAGCCCGGCGCCCTGAAAATGCTGGGTGCGTGGATGATCTTCGGTATTCTCCTGATGCTTGGCAGCGTACTGGCCCTGTTCTTTATTCTGCTGGGCTGGGCCATGATGCCGCTGGTGCGCCACCGCATGAAAAAACAGGCAGGCCAGCAGGGCCAAACCTGGCAGGGCCATACCGCAGCGTCTGACGGTCACGCCACGCTGGAAGGTGAATACGAGATTCGCCGCGACGCTCAAAAGCGCTGATCGACACTGTTTTGTCACTTAAAAAGCCGGCTCAGCCGGCTTTTTTGATGCCCCTGCCCCGTGACGCACTCTGCCGCCCTTGAATTGCCGCTGACACGACCCGATGTCCTACATAATGAGCCTGCTAATGATATGCTGGCGGCAGTGCTTTCCCGTGATTTTCAGAGGCCACCATGTCCCTACTTGCCAATACCCGCCTGTCCGTACTGGATCTGGCGCCCGTGCGTCAGGGCGGCGCCATCGCCGAGACGTTCGATAATACGGTGACGCTGGCGCGTCATACCGAGTCGCTGGGCTTTCACCGTTTCTGGCTGGCCGAACACCACAATGCAGCCGGTATCGCCAGCGCCGCCACCTCGGTGTTGATCGGTCATGTGGCGGGCGCCACCTCAACCATCAGGGTCGGTTCCGGCGGCATCATGCTGCCCAATCATCCGCCGCTGATAGTGGCCGAGCAGTTCGGTACGCTGGCCACCCTCTACCCCGACCGTATCGATCTGGGTCTGGGCCGCGCGCCCGGCACCGATGGCGCCACCATTGCCGCCCTGGGCCGCAATCCGCAAAGCGGTGTGAGCGATTTCCCGCAGCAGGTGGCAGAGCTTTCTCGCTATCTGGGCGATGAGCAGGCCGGTCAGCGCGTCAGTGCGTGGCCGGGCCAGGGCACCCACGTACCGCTCTGGCTTCTGGGCTCCAGCGGCTACAGCGCCCAGCTCGCCGCACACCTGGGACTGCCGTTTGCCTTTGCCGGGCAGTTCGCGCCGGGCTACATGATGGAGGCGCTGCGGCTGTATCGCACCAATTTCCAGCCCTCCAGCGTGCTTGATGCCCCCTATGCCATGGTCGGCATTCCGGTGGTTGCTGCAGACAGCGATGAAGAGGCGCAGTATCAGGCCACGACCCAGCAGCAGAAGTTTTTGTCGCTGATCCGCGGCCGTCGTATCCAGCTGGCGCCGCCGGTACGCGAAATGGACTGGAGCCCGCACGAGCAGGCCGCCATCGCCAACAACCTGGGCGCCTCCATCGTGGGTGGACCGGACACCGTTCGCCGTGAGCTCGAAGCCTTTATCGAACGCACGGGCGCCGATGAGGTAATGATCAACTCGGACTTTTATGAGCACGCCGACCGGCTGCGCAGCTACGAGATTCTTGCCGATCTTCGGTCGGGCCGACGCTAAGCGACCCGACCGAATCCGTGTGTGTCAGGCAGGTGTGCCTGACGCCCCCGCCTTCTCCCGGGCCGCCAGCGCCCGGTTGATCATGAACACCATCACCGCGATACCCGCACCCGCCAGGTCAGTCCAGAGCCCCGGGAAGATCAGCATCAGCGCGCCCGCCAGAGACAGCAGTCTCATGGCCATGTTAACCCGCGTCCATAGATAGCCCTCGGCGGCGATGGCCAGCAGCGTCACGCCTGCCACACTGGTCACCAGCACCATCAGGATATTGGTGATCGTGGAATCGATCATCAGCATTTCATGGGCAAACACGAACATGAAGGGCACCACGAATCCGGCAATCGCCAGCTTCATGGCCTGAAAGCCCGTGGCATTGGGCGAGCCGCCGCTGATACCGGCGCCGGCATAGGCAGCCAGCGCCACCGGCGGCGTCAGATTGGCAAAGATGCCGAAATAGAACACAAACATGTGCGCCACGAACACGGCCGTCTCATTACTGCCCGAAAGCTCACGAAACAGCGGCAGGTTGAGCAGAATCGGCGCGGCCATGGTGCTGGTGATGATATAGGTCGGAATGCTGGGCAGCCCCATGCCCAGCACGATGGAAGCCAGCATGGTCAGAAGCAGCGTGACCATCAGCTGCAGGGTCGGACTCGGGATCTGTGAGCCCAGCGCCACCACGGCATCGGCCGCCTCCAGCGCGATGCCGGTCAGCGTGGCCACCCCCACGATGATGCCTACCGCCCCGCAGGCCACGGCCACCGGAATGGCATTGCGAATGCCGCCTTCCATGGCATCGACGCAGTCGCGCGCGGTCATGGTTTCGGCCACGATACCCTTGCTGGCACGCAGCGCGTTGATGATGACCGGTACCGCAATCACCGCCAGCAGCCAGAGCCGCTCTGTGGCAATGGCCGGCATCCCCCGCCCCATGATCAGCCCTTCCAGCTGTGGCTGAAAAATCAGTGCCAGAAGAATCAGCGACACCCCGATCACCACGCGGCGTGTACCGCAGATCAGCACTGTGGCACCGATCGACCAGAAGGCGGCAAAAAACGGTGCGCGCCCGTCAGCCAGCAGCCAGATCAATACCGCCATGGGCACCAGTAGATGCCCGCGCTCGACCATGACGGCCCGTACCGGCGAAAGCTGATCGCGCGGGATTCCCTTTAGACCGTTGCGCAGGGCGCGCAGATGTACCTGGATCAGCACGCCCAGATAAAAAAGCAGCGCCGGGATGATGCCGGCCATCATGACCTGGGTATAAGGCACCGACAGCACCTCGGCCATGATAAACGCCGCCGCGCCCATGATCGGCGGCAGGATCTGCCCGCCCACGCTGGCGGCCGCTTCCACGGCGCCGGCAAAGTTGGCCTTGTATCCGGTCCGTTTCATCAGCGGGATGGTAAAGGCGCCGGTGGTGACCACGTTGGCAATGGCCGAGCCGTTGATCGAGCCCAGAAACCCGCTGGCAATGACGGCCACCTTGGCCGGCCCGCCGCGGGAGTGACCCGCCACCGCCAGCGCCAGATCGTTGAACAGCTGTCCCAGCCCCGACTTGCCCAGAAAGGCCCCAAAGAGAATGAATAAAATGATATAGCTGGCCGATACGGCAATCGCCGAGCCCAGCAGGCCTTCGGTGATGTAGACCAGATGCGACATCAGCTGGCGGCCGATCGCCATTAAAATATTCGGATTGAGTTCGGGGTAAAAGGAGAGTCTGGCGTAGATGCCATAGGCCAGAAAGGCCGTGGCCAGCAGTGTCAGCCCCCAGCCGGTCACACGCCGAGTGGCGTCCAGCACCAGCAGGATGGCCACGATGCCGATCACCATATCCAGATCCGTGATGCGCCCGGCGGCCAGGATAATCCGCTGGGTGGACACAATCATGTAGATCCCGATGCCCAGCGCCAGCAGTGCCAGGATTACATCGCGAATCGGTACGCGGTCACGCGCGCCCTTGCGAGTAAAGGGATAGAGCACAAAGGCCAGGGCCATCAACGTATACAGGTGAATGCTGCGCTGCTGAATATCGATCAGCGGCCCGGCCGTCGAGGTATAAAGATGAAAGAGGGCCAGCGCCACGCCCAGCCACGTTACGACTCGGGCGAAATGGCGCGGCAGACTGTGACGTATGGCACTTTCGCGGTCATATTTTTCCAGCAGTGCCGGGTCCAGCGCAGCGCTGTCGTCCCTGCCTGCCAGGCCACCGGTCAGCTCGGCGCCGTCATGCTTGTCACCCGAAGCGTCACGGCTATCCGCTTTTGTGTTCATGCTGTTGTCTCCGTGCTGACCCGGGGCCCAGCTACTCCCCGGTCATCCGGTACCACCAGGGGCGCCACAGGGCGCCCATGACCATCACGGGTGGCAGCCGTTGTTGTTGGAATCTCAGGACAGGCGCCGCCCCGAGCGCGGCCAGATCGAAGCAGTACCCGCCATATGCCATGCGATAGTGTTCCCGGGCGGCGGCCTGAACCAGCAGAGGGTCTACCGGGCGATCGATGTCATCCAGTACAACCCAGCCCTTTTCGACATGGCTGGCACGGCCAATATCCGGCACGCCGGCCCCGAAGGTCTTGAAGCGGCTTCGCACCACGCGAATCCCGCCCCGGGACAGCTCAAAGGTTTCGATCCAGTCCTCACGCTCTACCGAATGCTGCCAGCGCAACGAAAAGCGTGTGCCCTCATCACCGGAAAACACATAGCGCCGCTCAAGCGTGTCTTCGCCAGTCAGTTCGCTGACCACCAGCCAGGGCCGGGGCCAGCAGAACACCAGCACGACGACAAGCGCGTACAGTACAAGCCATCCGTGACGACGCCGCACGCGCTCGCTCAGGTCGCGTCGCTACCCTCGGCGTCGTTTTGCGCCGCACTTGCCTCGCGACTGTCGTAATAACGCTGCGCACCGGGATGCACCGGCAGGACCAGATCCTGATCCAGCGTATCGGCGCCTACCTCACGCAGGGCACCCACAGCCACCTGACCAGAACCGAGATACTCGTCAAAGCGACGCGCCAGTTCTTCGGCCACATCGTCACGCATGCTGGCCGGGGCGATCAGAAGGTTGCGGATGGCCACGGTGTTGACCGGCTCGGAGAGGTTATAGCGCTCGGCAGCATTGGCCGGAATGGTGTAGCTCTGATAGTAGGGGTAGTCGTCCATCAGCGTCCGGGCAATATCGCCGTCGATGTTGACGAACTTGATGTCCCGACTCTGCATCAGCCCGGTGATGTTGCTGTTGGGAACGCCCGAGGTGAAAAAGGCGGCATCCAGATTGCCGTTGCTCATTTCGGTGACGCTGTCGGCATAACCGGTATGACTGACGCGCGCCAGATCGTCGTACTCGAGACCGGCAGAGGACAGGGCGATTCTGGCGCTGGCCTCTACGCCGGACCCCACCTGACCGACGCCGATACGCTTGCCGGCCATGTCTTCGATGCTGTCGATACCGCTGTTGCCAAGCGCCACGACCTGCACCACGTTGGGATACAGCCCGGCGATGGCGGTAATGTCGGCGGCATTGCCTTCAAACTGGTTCTGACCGTTGACCGCGTCATAGGCCACATCGCTCATGACGATGGCCAGCTGATTCAGGCCGTCCTGAATATTCTGGATGTTCTGCACCGAGGCACCGGTGGAGACCACCTGGACGTTACGCACCAGCGGACTGGCTTCAAGCACGGACTTCAACGCACCGCCGAGCGCATAGTAGGCCCCCGAGGTGCCCCCTGTACCAAACACCACCTGAACGGGATCTGCTGTCGCGTCACCGGCGTTGTTCTGGCGGTCGTCGCCCTCCTGCTGAGCGTTCTCGGCGCTGTCCGTCTGCTGATTGTCGCTGTCATCGCCGCAGCCGCCGAGCATCAGCAGGGCCAGCGAGGCCGCTATCAGTCCGCTTTTGTAATTCATGGTGCTTGTCCCCTGATCCATTGGTCTCGTACGCTTTTGTTCATCGAGCGCTGTCGTGCGACGCCAATGTATACAGGGGCAAAGGCGTAATACAACGTGCCCAACACCTGACAGGCATCGGGCACGGCATCCATTGGTCGCATTGAAAAAATCAGAACTTCATGTAACGACCTCGATGCATTAATTCACGAAGTCGTCGATGAGCTCGGCCAGCCGCTGCGGCATTTCCATCGGCAGCAGGTGCCCGTGATCGGCAATCACCTCAAGGCGCGGTGAGGCGAACTGACCCAGTACCAGTGCTTTCTGAGTCTGCGGCGGCAATGAGGGGTCCCGGTCGCCCACAACGATCAGCGTCGGGCAGTCCAGCACCCCCACCTCGGCCGAGAAGTCTTCGCGGCTGCCGTGACGCGGCCAGGCCTGCCAGGCCTCGGGCGAGGCGCGCATGGCATCTTCCACGGCGTCACGATAGCGCGCCGGCGACAGGGGCTGTGCGATCGCACCATCGATAAAGGCCTCGGCCTGCTCACGGCCGTGATCAAAGGCCTGCTGAAACTCGCGCTCCTCGTCACTGACCGGCTGCGGACCGGCCGGTGCCGGCGCCACCAGCACCATTGAAACCAGCCATTTCGGGCGCCGGGCCGCCAGCACCATGGCCACCTTGCCGGAAAACGAGTGGCCTACCAATACAACCCGCTCAAGTCCCATTGCCTCGATGGTCTGTTCCACCTGGTCGGCCATGGCACGGGTATCGAATCCATCGCGGTCGGCGGCATCGCCAAATCCCGGCATATCCAGCGCAACGCAGCGATGCGCCGGTCCCAGATGTTCGATAACCTCCAGCCATTCGCGGTGGGAATTACCGAAAAAGTGCATCATGACCAGTGCGGTCTCGCCCCGGCCACGATCGATCAATGGCAGCATGTTGTCTCCCTGATACACGCATGAAATATTCATGCTGAGCATAGCTGGCGTTATTGCACATGACAGCGAGCGATTGTCGATGACCGCACAGGCATGTCTATACTGAGGCTCATGTCCGACAACTCCCGGTAATGCCGGTCCCCCCTCGAACGGTTATGGAGGATGCATACCCATGGATACCAGCGGTTATATTGTCGCCAGTGACAGCGCCATTATCGGCATTGGAGAAACGATCAACGAAGCGGCCGAACAGGCGCTCGAGTGGAGTGATGACTACGATGGCGTCGAGGCGCTGATCGCGGATATGGAAAGTGATCTTGAAAAGGCGCACGAGGAGGATGGCAAACCCTATGTGCGCCGTGCGACCGCAGCACTCATCGAGGCCGTCGAGAAAGGCGGGACCCCGGAGCAGTGGACCATCGTCGACAACGTGGCCTGTACCGCCGAGGAAGCCATAGAGCACAACAGCTAGGCCGTTTACCGGCGCTTCCCGGCGCCGCCCTACAGAAGCCGGCTGATACCCGGCATGCCACCCAGCCATTTCTGAGCCCGGGCCAGCAGAGTGCCGGGTTCCTTGTGCAATCGGTGCGTTTCGTTGTTCTCGTTCACGGTCAGCCAGGAGAGCTGACCCTGATCATCGCGCTCGACCTTGAAGCTGCTGGCCGGGCTCAACGCTCGTTCGATGACCTCGTCAAGTTCTGCCACCAACCCATCGTGCTCGACCCGTAGTCCCATCTCATTGTTCCACCAGGTCGAGCGTGGATCGATATTGAAAGAACCGATAAAAAGTCTTTTATTGTCCATGACCATGGCCTTGCCATGCAGGCTGGAGGCCATGATGCCGAAATGGTGCTTGCGTCGCCGGCGCGGTTTGTAACCGTGACGCAGCTCATGCATGTGCGCCCCCTTTTCCAGGTAGCGTTGCCGCCAGGGCGCATAGCCGCCGTTGACCACCGGGGTGTCACTGGCCTGCAGGGAGTTGGTTAATACGGTGACCTCCACTCCCCTGTCCAGTAGCGCTTCAATATCGATGACATCACGCTCACTGGGCACAAAATAGGCCGAGACAATTTTGATGTGGTGCTGCGTCTGCGCCACTATCGCGCCCAGGGCAGGCCCCATGATCAGCTCGCGGGATGGGTAACCCGGCTGACAGGGCTTGTCGGGGTGATCCCAGTACAGTTCGCCGTCGGCCTGAACCAGCTCGCCCAGCCCCTCTTCCAGTGCCCGCTTCTCACCATGATGAATGGGCAAAAAGGCAGAGTCTGCCAGCTCCTCGCCGGACAGCTTGCGCTTGAGTTCATCACGCAGCGCCTGCCAGTCACGGCCCGGGGTTTCCGGAACCAGAGAGGTCAGCGTGCGCACACAGTGACCGTGCCAGTATTGGCTGAAGCATTCACGCATCTGCTCGGCAACGTGACCGTCTGCCACCAGCATGTCGAGGTCGGCGAAATTGTATTCGCTTTTGGTGATGAAATAGTCATCGCTGAGGTTGCGCCCGCCTGCGATCCCTACCACGCCATCCACCAGCCAGAGCTTGTTGTGCATGCGCCGATGCGACTGACGAATGGTCAGCCCCATGGCGAGTCGATGACTCCAGGTATAGCGACGCCAAAAGGTTGCCGGGTTGAAAAGGCGCACGTCGATATTGGGGTGGGTCTGCATGGCACGCAGCATGCCCTGCACGCTGATGGCGCTCATGTCATCGACCAGCATCCTGACGCTGACGCCGCGCTCGGCGGCAGCCAGAAGCTCGGCCATCAACACCTGGGTGGTGGTGCCGTCCTCAAGGAGATAGCTCAGGCTGTCGATGCTGTATTCAGCGTAACGAGCCAGATGCGCACGCACCTCAAAGGCATCAAGACCATCGGACAGCAGGCGCATGCCGCTGCTGCTTTCCGAGGGCGGTCCGTACTGTTTCGCCCAGCGCGCCAGCGCACTGGAACTCATATCATTGGTCATGGAAGGACTCATGGTCACGTCGCTTGAGCGACCGATTACGGTAATAGCGACGCAGCAGGGCGGCATAGAGCGCTGCCACGAGCATGGCCACCAGGACCAGGCCCTGGCACGGACGTTTCAGATGTTCAGGTAACAGGGTCTCAAAGAGCACGATCAGAATAAAGCCGATCATCTGGGTCGCAATGGCCAAAATACGAGGGGTATCACGACGTCGAGCGCGCAAAGAGCGGGAATCGGGCATGAAAATCACCGGCAACGACATGGATCAGAAAGCACCGCCGGGCATGCCGGCCGGTCCAAGTTTAACGCATGATGGAAAAAACGAATGGAACTCCTTGATAGCGCCATGACCGCCCTGTCCGCTGGGCAACTGTTCACGGCCTGCGCCACGATAACGCTGCTGGTCGCGCACCTCATCAGCCCCTTGGCACGCTCTGTCACAACGCGCTGGGCACTGGGGGCGCTGATCGTCTGGCCGGTCGGCGCCTGGCTGTGGTCCTGGCCCTTTCAAAGCATGTCACTTCGCACGCTACCATGGCCGGGAGACCAGGGCACGGGCGTCGCCGCCGGTGGCCTCGCTGCCCTGTTGACCTGGACGGTGTGGTACTGCCGAAAGCGCCCCGTATCCAACAAAAGACTCTGCACGCTGATCATGATGGCAAGCGGGCTCTGGTGGGGGCTGGATCAGTGGCGATCAGAGCTGTCTTCGCCGCTGCCCGACACCCTGCCTGCGCTGACGCTTGAATCGCTTGACGGTCATTCGGTGACGCCGACCGATGATACATCGCCGCGCTATCTTCTACTGTGGCGCAGCGACTGCCCACCCTGTCGGCAGTGGCTCGAAAGACTGGCCGGCCGGCCGGCGGACCATCGCCCGGCACTGGCGCTGATCAATCAGGGAGAGCCTCTTCTGGGCGTTATCCGATATCTCGACCAGCATCCCGATCAGCAGCTCGAGCTGGAAAACACGGCACTGCTGCTGGACCCGCGCCAGCGCCTGCTGGCCCTTACCGGAAGCCAACGCCTGCCGGTGCTGCTGCACGTCGGGCCGGACAGGGCGCTGACGCGCGTTGATGATCTGTCTACCCTGTTTGCGGCACAGACGCCGTAACCCATGCCCACATCAACGTCCCGCCGGCCGTCTCTTTTGGTTAAGATAGGCACCCTTTCCAGGGGTCATGGCTGACGCCATGGCGCGCCGATGGCCCACGGCAGTTCATCTCCAGTCGATGACCGATCCACATCTGTACCCGCGCGCCCGAGAGGCGATATTTTCGAGGCATCATGAGCAATTTTATTACCGGTCAACGCTTCATCAGTGACGGCGAAACCGAGCTGGGGCTTGGCACCATACTCAACTGCGATGCGCGCAGCGTGACGGTCCTGTTTGCCGCCAGCGATGAAACCCGAACCTACAGCGTGCGCGAAGCCCCTCTGACCCGCGTGGTGTTCGGGCGCGGCGACCGCATCGACACCGACGACGGCCAGGTTCTGGTGGTCAGCGAGCTGCGCGACGAGGGCGGCCGCATCACCTACATCGGCCGGGACGACAACGGCGAGCGCGAGCTTCCCGAATCGCGCATCAGCGATCGCATGCAGTTTCATCAGGCCCGCGACCGTCTACTGACCGGTCAGATCGATCGCAACGATGCCTTCAACCTTCGCTACCGCAGCCTTCAGCATCTGGCCCGCATCGAGCGCCACCCGGGCTTCGGCCTGTCCGGACCGCGTATCGATCTGATTCCCCATCAGCTTCACATTGCCGATGATATCGCCAGCCGCCGCCTGCCGCGTGTCCTGCTGGCCGACGAAGTCGGTCTTGGCAAGACCATTGAAGCGGGGCTGGTGCTGCATCGCCTGCTGCTGACCCAGCGCGTCGAGCGCGCCCTGATTCTGGTCCCGGACAGCCTGACACATCAGTGGCTGGTCGAGCTTTTGCGCCGTTTCTCCATCGAGGTCACCCTGCTTGACGAGCAGCAAAGCCAGGCGCGCGGCGGCGACGGCAATCCGTTTGAATCCGCGCAGCTGGTGCTGGCCAGCCAGCAGTGGCTTTTTGCCAATCCCGAGCGTCAGAGTCAGGCACAGGCCTGTGCCTGGGACATGCTGATTGTGGACGAAGCCCAGCATCTCGAATGGGACCCGGAAACCGGTGGCGACGCTGGCTATCAGTGCGTCGAGGCGCTGGCCACCCAGCGTACCGGGCTGCTGCTTTTGAGCGCCACGCCGGAGCAGATGGGCGACGTCAGCCACTTTGCTCGCCTGCGCCTTCTGGACCCCGAGCGCTATCACGACATTGGCGCCTTTCGCGCCGAGCAGCGCGGTCACGCAACGCTTGCCGAGGCGATCGAGGCTCTTGAGCAGCTGCCGTCACAGGCGCAGCATCGTGACACCCTGCACGCCATCATCGAAGACGACCCGCAGGCGCTGACCCTGCTGGAGAATCTGATGCAGGCCGGCAGCGATGAACAGCTCTCGCTGCGGGAATCCCTGCGCCGCGTGCTGCTCGACCGCTACGGCATCGGCCGGGTCATGTTTCGCAACAGCCGCCGCCACGTCAGCGGCTTCCCGGTGCGCCGCCTGCACGTCAGCGAGCTGGAAAACCCGGGCGCCTATCGTCGTATCGAGCAGCGCATCCACCGCGATGAGGACTATCTGGACAGTCTTTTGATCGAAACCGGGCTGGACTATCCAGAGATCCTGCTTTATCCCGAGGCCACCTTTGAGGCGCGCCGGCAGGAGACTCAGGACGATGACCGCTGGTGGCGCTTCGACCCGCGCATGACCTGGCTTCGTGAGTGGCTCAAGGCCCATCCCGGCGAGAAGGCGCTATTGATCTGCCACTACGGCGAAACCGCCCGCGAGCTGGCCGCCGGTCTGCAGGTCCTGACCGGCCTGCATGTCCCGGTCTTTCATGAAAACATGACGCTGATCGAGCGCGACCGTGCCGCCGCCGCCTTTGCCGAGGCCGAGGATGGCAGCCCACTGTTGATCTGCTCTGAAATCGGCTCTGAAGGGCGCAACTTCCAGTTTTGCCATCACCTGATCATGTTTGATCTGCCGCCCCACCCTGATCAGCTGGAACAGCGCATCGGACGTCTGGACCGTATCGGCCAGCAGCACGATGTCGAGATTCACCTGCCGGTCATGGACGGCAGCCCGAACGCTGCCCTGCTGCGCTGGTATCAGGAAGCGCTGGCGGCCTTTGAGGCGCCCAGCGGTCTGGGCAGCGTGATCAGCGATGCCCAGGGCGATGCCCTGTTTGATGCATTGCTGGACGAAGAAGCACTTGAAGAGGTCATCGAGGCCTCGCGCGCTCTGGCAGTACAGACGCGCCAGGAGCGTGAGGCCGGGCGCGACCGCCTGCTGGGCTGGAGTTCGTTTGATGCTCACCATGCCAGCGAGATGATCGAAGCCGTCCAGTCGCTTGATGATGATGCAACGCTTGATCGCTATCTCGACCAGGCACTGGACGTGTTCGGCATCGACACCCGGGAAACGGACGAAGGTCTGACCTATCTGCATCCGGGGTCTCACATGGTCGACGGCATGCCCGGACTGATCCGTGGCGAGGAAGGCTTTACCGCCACCCGCTCGCGAGCGCGCGCCCTGGCACGCGATGACCTTCAGCGTCTGTCCTGGGAGCACCCACTGGTACGCGAAATGCTCTCCCGGGCCACCAACGAGAGCATGGGCAATACGGCACTGGCACTGCTGGCCCATCCGTCCATTCCGGGCGGGCGCTTCATGCTGGAAGCCATTTTCCGTACGCGCACCAGTGCGCCGAAGGCGCTGCACGTCAATCGCTTTTTCCCGCCTGCCACGGTACGCGTTCTGCTCGATGAATCGGGCCAGGTGCTCTCCGACAAGGTCTCCTTCGGGGGGTTGGCGAAGAACCTGCGCCACGTTAAAAAAGGCGTGGCCCGCAACCTGATCCGGGAACGTCAGCAGCAGCTGCGCGAGCTTTTTGATCAGGCCGAACAGCAGGCCGAGGCAGAATTGCCGGCACTGGTGGATGAGGCACGGGGCCGGATGACGACCCAGCTGACAGAAGAAATCGATCGGCTCGAGGCGCTGGCGCAGCGCAACCCGGACGTGCGCGCCGAGGAGGTCGAGATGCTGCACCAGGAGCGCCTGGCCCTTGAAGAGGCCATCGCCGGCACCCGTTTGCAGCTTGATGCCGTGCGCGTGATCGTGACCGTCGACCCGCAGTAGCGCGGGTCGTACGTGGTGGCTGAAGTTGCGCCGCTCAGGCGGCGCGACGCTCGATGGCGGTCAGCGCCTTCTCAAGGGTCGGGTAGTCAAACCGGAAACCGGCCGCCTCGAGTCTTGCCGGCACCATGCGTGCCCCGGTCAACAGCAGCTGCGACATTTCTCCCAGCCCCACCGATATCACGCCCCCCGGCACGACAAAGGGGGCCGGCCGATTCAGACTGGCCGCCAGCGTGCGGGTGAATTCCGCATTGGTCACGGGCTGTGGCGCGCCGGCATTCCACGCGCCCTGTATACCGTCATGCTGGAGCAGAAAGTCGATAATCCGCACCAGATCGTGGCGGTGAATCCAGGGCATGTACTGCCGCCCCTTCCCGAGCCGCCCGCCCACGCCCAGGCGAAACATGGGTCGCATGGGCTTGAGCATGCCGCCATCACGGTCCAGCACCAGTCCGATACGAATGCAGGCCACCGGCATTTGATCCGTGGCCAGTTGCTGCGCTTCTTCTTCCCATTCCCGACAGAGCCTGTGGGCGAACTCATCGTGAGGTGAGGTCTGCTCGGTGACTTCCCGACTGCCCTGATCACCGTAATAACCCATTGCCGAGCCCGAGATCAGCCTTCCCGGCGGCTGCTCCAGACGATGGCACAGCTCGCCGACATCGCGTGTGGCCTTCACGCGTGACTCGATCAGCTTTTTCTTTTGAGCCTCGCTCCAGCGGCGGTTAAAGATGGGCTCGCCGGCCAGATTGACCACCGCATCCACCTGCTGATCGGCAAAATCGACCGCCGCGGCGCGGGCCATGACGGGGACACCGATGGTGGCATGGGCCTTGTCGGGCTGACGCGACACCACCATCAGCGTGTGTCCCTTTTCATGCCAGTAACGACAAAGCGCCTGGCCGACAAACCCGGTTGCTCCGGTAATTACTATATTCACGTCACTCTCCCCGCCTGATTCATGGAGATCGCGCCGACCGGCATGGCCGATGGTCAAAATCCGAACCGGACCGTTTTGACGTCGACGCGCTTCTGGTACATATAACGTACAAGATTTATTCGGATCACGCCCGATGGCGCCAAAGACGCCGGGACTGAACCCCTTCAGACAATTTGAGGCTTTCGTGGACTTCTTGCACAATATAGCCATCGCTGGCGCCGGCATGGCCGGGCTGGCAGCCGCCCGGGCACTGCAGCAGACAGGAAGGAATGTACAAATTTTTGACAAGGGGCGGCGGCCGGGCGGTCGCATGTCATCACGCTGCAACGCTCATGGCCTGTTCGATCTGGGGGCCCAGTATTTCACCGTTCGCGATCCCGATTTCGCCCGGGTCGTTGCGGATTTCGAACAGCGAGGCATCGTTGCGCAGTGGCCACAGGCCGTGGCGCATGGAGAAAACGGGCAGTGGCAGGTGCGCCATCCCGAGCATCCCCGCTATTCGGGTCGGCCCTCCATGGCTGCACTGACCGATGCCATGGCCGAACCGCTGACCCTGCATCAAAACGTGCGCGTTACCTCCCTGACACGCGAGCCGTCCGGATGGGTGCTCAAGGATCAAAACGGCCACTCTTGGGGAGGATTTGACCATGTCATCGTGGCCCTGCCGGCGCCTCAGGCGGCTGAGTTGCTGGGCAACGACGCAGCCTCCCGATGGGCCCTGCCCGGGATGTCCTCGTGCTGGAGTACGTGGATACACCTTGATGCCCCGTTGAGCATGCCGGCAGGCATCGATACCTGGCACGGCGCCCTGCTTGATGACTCGCCTGTGCTGCGCTGGGCGGCGCGTCAGCAGACTCACCCGGGACAGCAGGACGGCGAGCGCGTGACGCTTCTGGCACACGATGACTGGTCTGATCGACACCTTGAAAAGGCCCCTGCCCAAGTAGCCGACGAGATGGTGAGTGCCTTTCGAAACTGTTATCCCCGGGCGCTTCCCGATATCAGGGCACAGGGTGCCCATCGATGGCGTTACGCCCAGCCACGCCGACCGATCGATGATCCCGCCGGCTATTTGATCGACCGGTCGCAGGGGCTGTCACTTTGTGGCGACTGGTGCATCGATGGCCGTGTCGAGGCGGCCTGGCAGTCGGGCACCCGCCTTGCTCGGGCTCTATGCCACCCATGAACGCCGGCCGCTGAAAATGGCTGCCCGCTTCAATATTTTGCTGACTCAGGATGAAACCGACATGACAACTGCACTGATCGTACTGGCTCACGGCTCCACGGACAGCCGCTGGCAGGCCCCCTTTGAAACCCTGGAACAGCGCCTCAAGAAACGCATGTCCTCTCCGGTGCGTCTGGCCTACATGGAGCTTTGTGATCCGCTGCTTGAAACGGTAGTACAGGAGCTGCATGCCGACGGGTTTGACAGCATCGATATTCTGCCGCTCTTTTTTGCCGCCGGCCGTCATCTGCGCGAAGACGTGCCGGCACAGCTGGACGCGCTGCGGCGAGACACCCCCGAACTCTCTCTCACCCTTCTGGACCCGGTAGGCCAGCATCCGTCATTTGCAGATGTCGTGGTATCGATCGTGGCAGAGAATCAGCGTGACAGCAGTTGTACAAAGTGAAGTTTGACGTACAACACCTGTGCAAATACTGCTACACTTCAGTTCTACACAGGTTAAATTTATTTGTTCGACCCTGATGGCCAGCGCAATCATGCATACAGGTCGAATAGCTCATTTTCGCAACGTGGACACCTGATACCGTGTTTCCACGTTCCTGCCAGCAGGAACTGCGAAGGAGGCTCTCTTTTACCATGACTGAGAAAGTGGCAAATGCAGTCGGCGGACCGCTCTATCCCATTAGAGAGGTATCACGCCTGACCGGCGTCAATTCGGTAACGCTGCGTGCGTGGGAACGCCGTTATGGGCTGATTCAGCCAAGACGTACTCCCAAGGGGCATCGCCTCTATGCCCGTGAAGACATCGAGCGGGTCGAGCGCATTCTGCAGTGGCTCAACCGCGGCGTGCCCGTAAGCCAGGTCGGCGAGCTGCTCGATCAGGCTTCAAGCGAGACGGCAACTGAAGAAAGCAGTGACCGGTCTTTGGGCACCGAAGAGACGGCACCGGACCATGACTGGGAAGGTCAGCGCCTTGAAGTCATCGATGCTGTTGCCGAATTCGATACCAATCGGCTTGAAAACCTTTTCACCCGAAGCATGGGACTGTATCCGGTCAATACGGCCATTTCACGTCTCTGGCAGCCGGTGGTAGAGCGTCTGGAAGATGTCTGGGCAGATCATGCCACGCCCACGGCACAACGCTGCTTTCTGGAATCGTTTCTGAGAACCCGACTGGGTCTACGGCTTTATCATGGCAACCATGAAAATACCGAACCCCGCATTCTGATGAGCTATCTACCCGGCGGCTGTGGCGCACTCTGGCAATTACTGTTTGCCTTTACAGCCAGCAGCGCCGGATTTTACATCACACTGTTTGATGGCCCTGTCCCGGTCGGCGAGCTTATCGAAGCGGCCCGCAAAAAGGACGCTCAAACCATCGTCTTGTCCGGTGCCATGGAAGCCGATATCGAAGGTCTTCGTCGCCAGCTCTCACAGGCTGCCTATCAGGGCGTTTTGCCCATCCGCGTTGCGGGGTCGGTCACGCGACAGTTGCACAACATGGATGAAAACAATCTTGGTGCACTGGACAACGACCCGGCCCGCGCCATCGCACAGCTGAGACTGGCCACTGCTCGTCACGGCTGATGCCGACACCGCCATGAATTGATCGCGACCCGCCCTGAAGGCGGGTCGCTTGCGAAAGGAACAGGGGAATGACTACCGGGCGCCAGCTGGTCTGGTTTCGAACCGACCTGAGATGCGAAGACAATACGGCGCTTTACCATGCGGCACAGCGCGGCCCAGTGATCGGCGTGGCCTGCTGGACACCACAGCAGTGGCGACAGCACGGTCATGGCGACAACAAGCTTGATTTCTGGCATCGCGGCGTCAGGGCCCTGTCCGAACGTCTGGGCAGGCTCAATATTGCGCTGAAAATCATCGAGGCCGAAAGCTTCGACACCCTGCCTGACCGTCTCCTTGAGCTGGCGGACACACTCAATTGTGATGCCCTGCACTTCAACGACGAATACGGTCTCAACGAGCGCCGGCGCGACCAGCACGTCAGCGGGCTATTCCGCGACCATGAGCGGGAAGTGCACCGCTACACCGACCAGGTGGCCTTTACCCCCGGCGAGCTCAAAACCGGTGACGGCAACTATTACAGCGTTTTCACGCCCTTCTACAAGAGCTGGCTTAAAAACATCGGTGCCGACCAGCTTCAGCAGTTCGATGCACCCGAGCGCCAGACCGTGCTCGACGGCATCGACTGCGACGCCCTGCCCGAGCTCAGTGCTGACAACGCTGTGATCAGCGCCGATGACTGGCCTGCCGGTGAAGAAGCCGCACAGGACCGCCTTGCCCGCTTTTTGCAAAAAAGAGCGCATCACTATGAGCAGGGCCGTGACTACCCGGCCATGACGGCAACCAGCGGTCTGTCCGCCTGGCTGGCACTCGGCATGATCTCCTGGCGCCAGTGCATCAATGCCGCCGCCGCCAGAAACGGTGGACATCTGGGAGATGGTGACAGCAATCTGCAAAGCTGGATCAGCGAAATTGTCTGGCGTGAATTCTATCAGCATGTGCTGGTGGGCTTTCCCCGCGTTAACTGCCATCAGCCGTTTCAGGAACATACTCGTGCCATGAAATGGCGCGACAGTGATGACGAGTTTCAGCGCTGGTGTGAAGGCAGAACCGGCTATCCGCTGGTCGATGCCGCCATGCGACAGCTGATCACGACCGGGTGGATGCACAATCGACTGCGCATGGTGACCGCCATGTTTTTGAGCAAGCATCTGTTGATAGACTGGCGTCGTGGCGAGGTCTTTTTTCTGAAGCATCTGGTGGATGGTGAGCTGGGCGCCAATAATGGTGGCTGGCAGTGGGCAGCATCTACCGGAACGGATGCATCACCCTACTTTCGCATCTTCAATCCGACCACACAGTCCAGACGCTTTGACCCGGAAGGTACATTTATTGCAGAGTTTGTGCCGGAACTGGCAGGTGTTGCCGCCAAAAAGCGTCATGCACCTGACGCCGCAACCTGCCAGCAAAGCGATTATCCAGCCCCGATGGTGGATCATCGCGCAGCGCGTGAGCGAGCGCTGGAAGCTTTCAAGGCATTGAGTTAAACGTAGCTGAAGAGTGGCCCCGGGGCCGTAGGCTTGCACTCCGGCGCTGGCGTGCATTTCGCCACCTCTATCAGTAAACTAGGCGCGCTCCTGTGGGAGACCCTATTCCTTTGATTTCCGGAACATGTCAGTGACCACGCAACACTCCTTTAACCGTGATCAGCTGCTTGCATGCAGTCAGGGCGAACTTTTCGGCCCTGGAAATGCACAGCTGCCGGCACCGAACATGCTGATGCTGGATCGCATCACCAATATTCAGGAAGCAGGTGGCAAATACGGCAAGGGCGAGCTGATCGCTGAGCTGGATATTAACCCTGATCTCTGGTTCTTCCAGTGCCACTTCCCGGGCGACCCTGTCATGCCTGGCTGCCTGGGCCTTGATGCCATGTGGCAGCTGGTAGGCTTCCATCTGGGCTGGCTGGGTAACCCCGGCCGTGGCCGCGCGCTCGGATGCGGCGAGGTCAAGTTCTCCGGACAGATTCTCCCGGATGCCGAGAAGGTTACCTACCATATCCATATCAAGCGGGTGATCACGCGGCGTTTGATCCTTGGCATCGCCGATGGCGTTTTGTCCGTGGACGGCCGCGATATCTACGAAGCCAACGACCTGCGCGTTGGTCTGTTCACCTCCACTGCGAATTTCTGATGGGGAGGCTCCCATGCGACGAGTGGTAGTCACTGGCCTGGGCATTGTCTCCTGCCTGGGCAACGATCAGCATCAGGTACTTCAATCCCTGAAGGAAGGCCGTTCGGGCATTCGCTTTCGCGACGAATATGTCGAGCGCGGAATGCGAAGCCATGTTGCCGGCGTCGTGGACATCGATCTGGACGCTCTGGTCGACCGCAAGCAGCGCCGCTTCATGGGCGACGCTGCCGCCTACGCCTATGTGTCGATGCAGCAGGCCATCGAGGATGCCGGGCTCGAACCCGACGACGTATCCAACATGCGTACCGGGCTGATTGCAGGCTCGGGCGGTGCCTCTTCCGCCAACCAGGTGGAAGCCGCCGACATCCTGCGCGACAAGGGGCTGCGCCGGGTCGGGCCCTACCGGGTGACCCGCACCATGGGCAGCACCGTGTCGGCCTGTCTGGCCACCCCCTTTGGTATCAAGGGCGTCAACTATTCCATCTCCTCGGCCTGTGCGACCTCGGCCCACTGTATCGGCAGCGCTGTCGAACAGATCCAGCTGGGCAAACAGGACATCGTGTTTGCCGGCGGCGGCGAGGAAGAGCACTGGACCCTGTCATGCCTGTTTGATGCCATGGGCGCCCTGTCCACCAGCTATAACGAGTGTCCTGAAAAGGCCTCTCGTGCCTACGATACGGCCCGTGATGGCTTTGTCATTGCCGGTGGCGGTGCCATGCTGGTGCTCGAAGAGCTCGAACACGCCAGAGCACGCGGCGCGAAGATCTACGGTGAAGTCGTGGGTTACGGCGCCAACTCTGACGGCCATGACATGGTGGCCCCTTCCGGCGAAGGTGGTGCACGCTGCATGCAGCAGGCACTGGCAACGGTCGAGGGCGATATTGACTACATCAATACGCACGGCACCTCGACGCCGGTTGGCGACATGTGCGAGATCAAGGCCCTGCGTGATGTCTTTGGCGAAAAGGTACCCGCCCTGTCCTCGACCAAATCACTGACCGGTCACTCTCTGGGCGCAACCGGTGCACAGGAAGCCATTTATTCGCTTCTCATGATGCAAAACGATTTCATCTGCGCGTCAGCCAACATCGATGAGATCGATCCGGAAGCCAGAGACCTGGATATCGTGACCACACGCCGTGATGGCGTCCGTCTTGACCGGGTGCTGTCCAACAGCTTCGGTTTCGGCGGCACCAACGCGTGTCTGATTTTCCAGCGCATGGCCGACCAGACCTCCTGATCGCTGCCGTATTCGATTCGTGATACGCATCAAAAAGGGCGCCCCTTGGGGCGCCCTTTTTTCATGTCCGCTCATCGTCGCTTAAAGCGCGCTGGCAGATGCCTCCTCCAGGGCCGGCCTGGGCACCCCCGAGATACGTGACAGCTGCTGCTCGATCCACTGTTCGACTTCCCGGGTGACTTCATCGGGTTTGCGATCCTTTGTCAAAATAGGTTCGCCAATCACGACGTTGATCTGTCCGGACCTTTTGATGAAGCTTTTGCTCGGCCAGTGTTCGCCGGCATTGTGGGCCACCGGCAGTATGGGCACCCCTGACCGACAGGCGATATGAATACCGCTTTTATTGAAGCGACGGCGCTCGCCGGGCGGCACGCGAGTGCCTTCGGGAAACAGCAGGACAGAAAGCCCGGAGGCCAGCCTGGCCGCGCCTTCACTGAGCACCATTCGAAGCGCCCGGGACGGCTTTGAACGGTCAAGCGGAATGGGTCGGAGCATTCTCAAGGCCCATCCGAAAACAGGAATTTTCAAAAGCTCCTGTTTGAGTACCGTACACATGGGGGATTTGATGGTCTGAAGAAACAGGGTTTCCCACTCGCTCTGGTGGTTGGCCAGCACCACGCAGGGCGTATCCGGGATATTGTCACGCCCCTCTACGCGATAGCGTACGCCGCAGCACAGCCCGAACCAGAACACGATAAAATGGTTGTAGAGGTTCAATACCCGAAAACGGCCGTTGAGCGGCAGGCAAAATGCCAGGGGCACCAGAGTAACCGCACTGACGATAATGGCCATCAGATAGCCAGTATAAAATAAAAGACTGCGTAGCGCCTTCACGACCCCTTCTCCTCGTCAAAGCGCATCTGACACCATCGCTCGAGCATGGTATCAAGCGCCAGCCGCCAGGGCTTTTGATGTACGCCAAAGGTCTCGAGCATCTGACGACAGTTGAGCACACGTCTTAGCGGCTGATCATGATGATGGTGCAAGGGTTGAATCTCGCCGGGCGTCAGATCGATATGGCGTCTGGCCAGCTGAATTTCCAGCTGGTGACGCACGACGCCGTGAAAGGTATAGAGACTGACCGGCTCGACACCGGCAAGATGATAGGCTCCCCAGGCATTAGCGCCCGAGAACTGCTGGGCCAGCATGCCGATAAGAGCACGCGCCACGGCCTGTACGGGAGTCGGACAGACAATCTCGTCTTCTGCTGCACGCAGGGGCTTGCCCTCGATCAGCGTATTCAGCATCTCTGACAGCCAGGCATTGTGCCCCTCCAGTGCCATCAGTGGCCCGGTACGCACGATAAAATGCTCGGCCAGACTGGATCGAATGTGGTTGCCCGTTTCCAGCAGACGCTGCAGGCCTTCATCGCGTGGCGAAGGCAGCACGCTCTCCTCGATGGGCATGTCGGCCCCGGCATCAAAAATCTGATCACTGACAAACCAGACCAGCGGCACCCTCAGCTCGTGACAGGCCGCCAGCACGGCGCTTACCTGATCGACGTGCTCGATCATCTCGGCGTAGTCAACGCTTGCCGGGCCCAGCAACGGCGGAAAAATGACAGCATCCGGCGCCTGTGCCCGCAGCTGCGACAGCTGACATTGACAGGAACGCTCCGTGATCAGCTCAACATCGCTTCGCGATGCGCTTTCATCGATCAGCGCCCGGCCAAGGCAGTGATCGGCATCAAGCAGTAATAATTTCATTGGTTTTGCGGCCCGACAGAAAATGACGTCACTCTCGGCGGGCAGTGACGCGGCAGGCCCGACACTTTACAAAAAATTCCCATGGGTTGCACTGCCTCCAGCCTTGCGCCACATCGTCAGCACTGCGCCAGCGAAAGCGTCACAATCGTCTATTCTCAATCAAAGACTGCCGTCACGTTCAATATCGAAGAAGCCTGCCTGCATGACAAAACAAGCCGCCACCGTTACCCGCCATCGCTGTGGCAAGGGGTTTACCTATCGAGATGACGCCGGACAGACCCTGAAGGATCGACAGTGGCGGGAGTGGATCAAGGGCCTTGCCGTGCCCCCCGCATGGCGCGACGTTGCCATTACCCTCGACCCCGAGGCACGCATTCATGCCACGGGCAGGGACAGTGCCGGGCGCAAGCAGTATATCTACAACAGCGAGTGGCGTGAGCAGCGAGAGAAGATGAAGTTTGATCGCATTGTCGACTTTGCCGAGCGGCTCTCGACCATGCGACGTATTACCGGTCAACACATGGCGCGCGAGGGCATGCCGCGCGAGAAGGTACTGGCCTGTATGGTGCGACTTCTGGATACGGCCTACTTTCGCCCCGGCAACGAAAGCTACAGCGAGCAGAACGATTCCTACGGGCTGACCACCATGCGTTCGCGCCATCTAACCATTAACGGCGACGAGCTGATTTTCGACTATCAGGGCAAAAGCGGTCAGCAGCAGCACAAGGTCGTCGAGGATGAAAAACTGGCACAGATCGTTGGAGAGCTTGACGATATTCCCGGCTACGAAATCTTCAAGTATTTCGATGACGACGGACACAAGGTGCGTGTCGATAGCCACGATCTCAATGACTATATCCATGAGGTCATGGGTGAGCGCTTTAGTGCCAAGGATTTTCGCACCTGGGCCGGCACGTCCATCGCCGCCCTGGCGCTGGATGAACTGGGTGTCGGCGATAATGACGATGCCAGCCAGCAATATATCCGCGAGGCGGTCGAGCGGGTCGCTTCCCGACTGGGCAATACGCCCAGCATTGCCCGCGCAAGCTATATCGACCCGCGCGTCATCGAGAACTATCTCGACGGCCGGCTGCTGCGACACTTTCTGGAGCAGATCGAAGAGGCTCTGGAGCACGATGACATGACCGGCCCTGAAGAGCGCGCCATCCTGAAGCTTCTTCAGGGGCGACTGAAAAAAAGGCACTGAGCCTCATTCAGAAAAAGACCCGCCATGTGGCGGGTCTGGGGTCAGATTATCAGTATCTGTCTGCTAGAAGGGAATCTCGTCGTCGAAATCGTCAAAACTGCCGGGATTGGGGGCGCCGCCACCCCCCTGGTTTTGACCGCCCTGCTGATTCTGGCCGCCCTGTTGATTGCCCGGACCGTTTTGCTGCGGATTCTGTCCGTAGCTGCTCTGTCCCTGACCCTGACCGTATCCGCCCTGGTTCTGCCCACCAGCGGAGCTGTTCTGACGGGCACCGCCGCCCTGTTGATCATGGCCGCCGGACTGCTGGCCATAGGCACCGTTCTGGCCGCCAAAGTCGCCGCCCTGACCGCCACCACGGCTGTCCAGCATCTGCATGTCGTTGGCCACGATCTCGGTCGAGTAACGATCCTGCCCGTCCTGACCCTGCCACTTGCGGGTCTGCAGGCGACCCTCGATGTAGAGCCGAGAGCCCTTTTTGACATACTGCTGCGCGATTTCGGCCAGCTTGTTGAACATGACAACGCTGTGCCACTCGGTGCGCTCCTGGCGCTGACCGCTCTGGCGATCGGTCCAGTTATCGGTGGTGGCTAGGCGCAGATTGCAGACAGGACTGCCGGAGGGCAGAAAACGTACTTCCGGGTCCTGACCCAGATTGCCGATCAGTATGACCTTGTTTACCCCACGGGCCATGTTTCTCTCCAGTGCCGGCTGGCATGTTTAAACGAATGAGCTGTCCAGGACATTGCCTTGACATGATCGTCTATAATAACTGTATGGATATTCACTGCAATGCAGGCCTTGCCTCGTATACCGCTGAACAGCCAAAAGCCGACCTACAAACGGCCGCTTTTTGTGTGCCCTGACGGGCACCTGACCTTCATGGCATGCAGCCATCATTTTACCGGGCTGTGTCCCACATGGAAAACGCTGTGCACTGCATTTTGCGCCTCGCTTTCAACTCCTTCTATAGTGTCTTTCCGACGCCGGCGATGAGGTAGGTATGGATCGTATTTCGGTGAGTGGGGCCCGCACCCACAACCTGAAGAACATTGATGTCGAGCTGCCCCGTGACAAACTGATTGTCATTACCGGGCTCTCCGGATCAGGCAAGTCTTCTCTGGCCTTTGACACCCTGTATGCGGAAGGGCAGCGGCGCTATGTTGAATCGCTGTCAACCTACGCACGCCAGTTTCTCTCCATGATGGAAAAACCCGATGTTGACCACATCGAAGGGCTGTCGCCGGCCATTTCCATTGAACAGAAATCCACGTCGCACAACCCGCGCTCGACTGTCGGCACCATTACCGAAATATACGACTATTTGCGCCTTCTCTACGCCCGAGCCGGGACGCCGCGCTGTCCCGACCATGAGCTTGATCTTGAAGCCCAGACGGTCTCGCAGATGGTGGATCAGACGCTGACGCTGGAGGAAGGCACCCGGGTCATGCTGCTGGCGCCCATTATCAAGGGCCGCAAGGGGGAGCATCAGCAGGCGCTGACCGAGCTGCGCACCCAGGGGTTCGTGCGGGTACAGATCGACGGCCAGACATACGAATTTGATGAACTGCCGACACTGGACAAGAACAAAAAGCACGACATCAGTGTCGTGGTCGATCGTCTCAAGATCCGACAGGACATCGAGCAGCGTCTGGCAGAATCGTTTGAAACCGCACTGGGCCTTTCCGACGGCGCCGCGGTACTGCATTTCATGGACGGTGACCGCGAGGACATGATTTTCTCCTCACGCTTTGCCTGCCCCATCTGCGGCTACTCGATCGCCGAGCTCGAGCCGCGCATGTTCTCCTTCAACAACCCGGCCGGTGCCTGCCCCAGCTGCGACGGTCTGGGGGTGCATCAGTTCTTTGATCCCGACAAACTCATTCGTCAGGACGATCTATCGCTGTCGGAAGGCGTTATCAAGGGCTGGGACAGACGCAGCATCTACTATTTCAATCAGCTGGAAGCTGTCGCCGCGCACTATAGCTTTGAGCTGGAAACGCCCTGGAAGCAGCTGCCACAGCGCGTGCGCGATGTCGTACTGCACGGCAGCGGCCGTGAATCCATCTCGTTTTCCTACGTTAATGACCGTGGCAAAAAGGTTTCTCGCGAGCATGCCTTTGAAGGCGTTCTGCCCAACATGGAGCGACGCTATCGGGAAACCGACTCCAGCATGGTGCGCGACGATCTATCACGTCATCTGGCCGTACGCCCCTGCCCGACCTGTCACGGCAGCCGTCTGCGTCGCGAGGCGCGCCATGTGTTCGTGGATGAGCATTCATTGCCCTCAGTGGTTACCAAGCCGATCGGTGAGGCACGCTCGTTTTTCGGCGCCATGGATCTGCCCGGACGCCGCGGCGAGATTGCCACGCGCATCCTGTACGAGATCACCAGTCGCCTCGAGTTTCTGGTTAATGTCGGGCTGGACTACCTGACGCTGGAGCGCAGCGCCGATACCCTGTCAGGGGGCGAGGCGCAGCGCATCCGGCTGGCCAGCCAGATCGGTGCCGGTTTGGTAGGCGTCATGTATATTCTCGATGAACCCTCCATCGGGCTTCACCAGCGCGACAATGACCGCCTGCTCCAGACCCTGACCCGACTGCGCGATCTGGGCAACACCGTCATCGTGGTCGAACATGATGAAGACGCCATTCGCTCCGCGGATCACGTGCTGGATATCGGTCCCGGCGCCGGTGTTCATGGCGGCCAGATCATTGCCCAGGGCACGCCGGACGAGATCGAAGCCAGCCCGGAGTCATTGACCGGCCAGTATCTCTCCGGCACGCGGCGCATCGAGATTCCCTCACCACGCATTCCGGTCAACCCGGAAAAAATGCTGCATCTGACCCAGGCCAGCGGTAATAATCTGGACAACGTGGATCTGGCCCTGCCGCTGGGGCTTTTTGTCTGTGTGACCGGTGTCTCGGGTTCGGGCAAATCCACCCTGATCAATGCCACATTGATGCCCGTGGCGGCGCGCGAGCTCAATAAGGCCACCACGCTGACTCCGTCACCGTTCAAGGAGATCAGGGGTCTTGATCAGCTCGACAAGATCATCGATATCGATCAAAGCCCCATCGGGCGAACGCCGCGCTCCAACCCGGCCACCTATACCGGCATATTCACCCCGATTCGCGAGCTGTTCGCCGGCACGCCCGAGGCGCGCTCACGCGGTTACAAGCCCGGACGCTTCTCCTTCAACGTCAAGGGCGGGCGCTGTGAAGCATGTCAGGGCGAGGGCATGATCAAGGTAGAGATGCACTTTTTGCCGGACATCTATGTGCCCTGCGATGTATGCGGCGGTCGTCGGTACAACCGGGAAACACTGGATGTCCTTTACAAGGGGCACAGCATCCACGATGTACTCGAGATGACGATCGAGGAAGCCGTCGAGTTTTTCGCCCCGGTACCTGCCATTGCACGCCGCCTGCAGACGCTAATGGATGTTGGACTGTCGTACATCAAACTGGGACAGAGTGCGATAACGCTGTCCGGTGGTGAGGCGCAGCGCGTCAAGCTGGCACGTGAGCTTGCCAAGCGCGATACCGGCAAGACGCTCTACATCCTGGATGAGCCCACCACGGGGCTGCATTTCGAGGATATTCGTCAACTGCTGGGCGTGTTGCATCGTCTGCGCGAGCAGGGCAACTCGGTTGTAGTGATCGAGCACAACCTGGATGTCATTAAAACCGCCGACTGGATCATCGATCTGGGCCCTGAAGGCGGTTCCGGCGGCGGCCGCATCATTGCCGAGGGCACGCCGGAAGACATCAGCGAGCAGGACATTTCGCATACCGGGCGCTTTTTGAAGCCGCTGTTGGCGCGAGGCTACTAGGCGCCCCGTCAGCCACTATCAAAAAAGCCGGAAGCGTTATCGCTTCTGGCTTTTTTATGCCGTGGTGACAGCACGGATGCAGGCAGGATCAATCTCGGCCAACGCTTCAAAGGCAGGTCTTGCGTAGTAGTAACCCTGATGGCGCATAATGCCGTTCTGATAAAGCCAGCGCGCTTCCTCGAGCGTCTCGATCCCCTCAGCGACCAGCCCCATTCCCAGCGCTTCAGCCATCAAACACATATGGCGAACCAGATTCTGACGACGTACATCCTGTCCGATACCGCTGATTAAAATCCGGTCCAGCTTAAGGTGATGCGGTGTCAGGACCGTCAGAAGATCAAGATTGGCGTGGCCCGTACCGAAATCATCGAGCGCTACGGTAAAGCCCATTTCATGGTATTGCTCAACGATGTGACGCAGGTGGTCTCGATCAGCCACATGCTCGTTTTCGGTGATTTCAAAAATCAGATCGTTGAGGGACCATCCCACACGCCTGGCAACTTCAAGCGTGGCACGAATGCAGGCACGAGGCTCATAGACGGCATTGGGCAGAAAATTGATGGAAAGTTTTGACGTCATGCCAAGCTGACTTGCCATCTCGATGGCGCGTACCCGACAGGCCTGATCGAAGGTATAAAGGTGCTCGGGTGTCACCTGCGATAGCACGGACCATGCAGACTCTCCGCCAGTGCCTCGTACCAGCGCTTCATGTGCAAAAACACTGCCGGTTCCGAGATCAATGATGGGCTGGAAAGCCATGGTAAAGGAGAAAGGCAGGTCGCCCTGACAGTTTTGACACTCTCCATCGACGAAATGACATCCCACGGCAGATACTCAAGAGGCTGGTTGGACACTCAGTATGGATCATGCCGGCCTGACTCAGAGACAAAAAAAGCCGACCCTGAGGTCGGCTTTTCTGACGATAGCAAAAAGTACGGCTTATTCTTCGCCGCTGGCTTCTGCTGCTACCGGGCGATCAACCAGCTCGACGTACGCCATGGGCGCGTTGTCGCCGGCTCTGAAACCACACTTGAGTACGCGGACATAACCACCCGGACGGGTGTTGTAACGCGGGCCCAGTTCGTTAAAGAGCTTGCCAACCGTATCCTTGGAGCGGGTACGGCTGAACGCCAGACGGCGATTGGCCACACTGTCATTTTTTGACAGGGTGATCAGCGGCTCAATATAACGACGCAGCTCCTTGGCCTTGGGCAGCGTGGTTTTGATCATTTCATGCTCGACCAGCGAAATGCACATGTTCTGGAACATGGCCTGCCGGTGTGAGCTGTTACGGCTTAGATGACGACCGGTTTTACGATGACGCATGGATAAGATTCCTTACCAATCTGGGGCGCGAGTCACCCGTTCAGGCAGAGGCCTTGTCGTCTTTCAGGCTCGCCGGCGGCCAGTTATCCAGCCGCATGCCGAGAGAAAGATTCCGGGCCTCGAGAACGTCCTTGATTTCATTCAACGACTTCTTGCCGAGATTGGGTGTTTTAAGAAGCTCTACCTCGGTGCGCTGAATCAGGTCACCGATATAGTAGATATTCTCGGCCTTGAGGCAGTTGGCACTTCGGACAGTCAATTCGAGATCGTCAACAGGACGCAGCAGAATCGGATCAATCTGATCTTCTTCTTCCTCTACTTCCTGCTCTTTCTCGGCTTCAAGATCAACGAAGGCAGCCAGCTGCTCCTGCAGAATGGTTGCAGAGCGGCGGATGGCCTCTTCGGGATCCAGGGTGCCATCGGTTTCCAGGTCAATGACCAGCTTGTCGAGATCGGTACGCTGTTCAACGCGTGCCGCTTCGACCGCATAGGAAACGCGGCGAACTGGTGTATACGTGGCATCAAGCTGAAGACGACCGATGGCGCGTGATTCATCATCACGCTCGGCACGGACGTCTGCAGGCTCGTAGCCACGGCCACGCATGACGCGCAGCTGCATCTTCAGTTCACAGCCATCATTGAGATGAGCAATGACATGATCCGGATTGACGATCTCGATGTCATGATCGGCGGCAATATCGCCGGCGGTCATGATGCCCGGGCCCTGCTTGTTCAGCGTTAATACAACGTCATCGCGGCCATGCATCTTGATGGACACGCCCTTCAGATTCAGGAGGATCTCGATGACATCTTCCTGAACACCTTCGATTGCGCTGTACTCGTGCAGAACGCCTTCGATTTCTGCTTCTGTAATCGCACACCCGGGCATGGATGACAGCAGAATACGACGCAGGGCGTTCCCAAGAGTATGACCAAAGCCGCGCTCGAAAGGTTCGAGCACGATCTTTGCATGATTCGCGCTGACTTCTTCGACCTTGATATCACGAGGTCTTAGAAACTCTGTCACTGAACGCTGCATATGAACACCTATCAGGCTGCCAAACGGTTAATCCAAAAAAGCTCAATGCTTATTTGGAGTACAGCTCGACAATCAGGTTTTCGTTGATGTCGGCAGACAGGTCGCCGCGCTCAGGCAGAGCCTTGAAAGTGCCTTCCATCTTCTTCGAGTCAACGTCGACCCAGCTCACATCGCCACGATTACCAGCCAGTTCGAGCGACTGCTGAATGCGCGACTGATTCTTGGCTTTTTCGCGAACGCTGACCACGTCACCAGGGCGAACCTTGTAGGACGCTACGTTGACGGTGCGGCCGTTAACAGCAATGGCCTTGTGGCTGACCAGCTGGCGAGATTCGCTGCGAGTCGAGCCAAAGCCCATGCGATAAACGACGTTGTCGAGGCGAGTCTCGAGGAGCTGAAGCAGGACTTCACCTGTGGCTCCTTTCTGACGCGCGGCTTCCTTGTAATAATTGCGGAACTGCTTTTCCAGTACGCCGTAATAACGACGGACCTTCTGCTTTTCACGCAGCTGCGAGCCGTATTCGGAAAGACGCTGACGGCGCTGACCGTGTTGACCCGGGGGAGTCTCTGACTTGCACTTCTTCTCGAACGCCGTAACACCGCTCTTCAAAAAGAGGTCGGTGCCTTCGCGACGAGAGAGCTTGCACTTCGGACCTGTATAACGTGCCATGAGTGTGTCTCCTTAAACGCGACGCTTTTTCGGCGGGCGGCACCCGTTATGCGGGATGGGTGTCGCGTCAACAATGCTCTGCACGCGAAAACCGGCGGCATTCAATGCGCGCACGGCGGACTCACGGCCGGGCCCCGGGCCCTTGACCAGTACGTCGACGTTTTTCACACCATACTCGGCTGCAGCGGTTGCTGCACGTTCGCTTGCCACTTGTGCAGCGAACGGGGTGCTCTTGCGAGAACCACGAAAACCCGAACCACCGGCAGTGGCCCATGAAAGAGCGTTGCCCTGGCGGTCTGTGATCGTCACGATCGTATTGTTAAAAGAGGCATGGATGTGGGCAACCGCATCCACGACCTGCTTTTTAACCTTTTTACGGTTACTGCGCGGGTTAGCCATGTTTGATGTTCCTGAATTCTAAACGCCGGACATGCGTTTATTTGCGAATCGGTTTACGCGGGCCCTTGCGGGTACGCGCATTCGTCTTCGTGCGCTGTCCGCGCATCGGAAGACTGCGACGATGGCGCAGACCACGGTAGCAACCCAGATCCATGAGACGCTTGATATTCAGCGTAAGCTCACGGCGAAGGTCACCTTCCACGGCATATTGGCCAACTGCAGTACGCACCTCATCGAGCTTCTCGGCGGAGATATCTCCAACCTTGATGTCGGGTGCAATACCTACCTGCGCACAGATTTCCTTTGCGCGGGTGCGACCAATACCGTAGATGTAGGTCAGCGAGATCGCCGCATGCTTGTTGTCCGGGATATTGACGCCTGCAATACGGGCCATCAGCTTTCTCCGAATTTGAGCGGCTTGCTCGGTTAATCGTCTGTAAAAGGCGCAATAGCATACCGCCCCTGACAAGTTTTGGCAAGGGCCTGCAATGCTGCCTGTCTCTTTGGCAATGAAGCAAAAGCTCTTTGCCCTTACTGCCATGATGGATAAAACACCATGACATGATAATCAGACCCGAAGGCCCGAAAGGTAAATGGCAGGCCCTGAAGGACCTGCCACTACCGGGAAATGTCAGCGCATGACGCCGCCGCTGCCATAACCCTTGAGGTTTGACTTCTTCATTACGGACTCATACTGACTGGACATCAGATGAGACTGAACCTGTGCCATGAAGTCCATGACAACCACAACCACGATCAGCAGCGAGGTGCCGCCAAAATAGAAGGGTACCTGCCATGCCACCATAAGGAACTGGGGCATAAGCGAGACCAGTGTAATGTAGAGAGCGCCAAACAACGTAAGACGCGTCATGACCTTGTCGATATAACGCGACGTTTGCTCGCCGGGGCGAATGCCGGGCAGGAAAGCGCCTGACTTCTTCAGGTTATCCGCTACATCCTTCGGGTTAAAAACCAGAGCGGTGTAGAAAAAGCAGAAGAAAACAACGGCAGTAGCAAACAGCAGGATATATAGCGGCTGCCCCGGCCCCAGTGCCTGAGAAATGGTCGACAGCCAGCCCATGTTCTCTCCCTGACCAAACCACTGACCCAGCGAGGCCGGGAAAAGCAGGATGCTCGAAGCAAAGATGGGCGGAATGACGCCGGCCATGTTGACCTTCATCGGCAGATAGCTGCTCTGGCCGGCATACATCTTGTTGCCGACCTGACGACGCGGGTAGTTGACCGTAATACGGCGCTGACCACGCTCGATAAAGACCACAAAGGCAACCGTTGCAATTCCCAATACGCCCAGTGCCAGCAGCGGCAGTACGTTCCAGGCACCATCGTTGCGTGCCAGTTCAAACGACTGCCCGAGCGCACCGGGTAGACCGGCCACGATACCGGCGAAGATAATCAGCGAAATACCGTTGCCGATGCCCTTCTCGGTGATCTGCTCGCCCAGCCACATCAGGAACACGGCACCTGCCACAAAGGTAGTGACCGCCGTAAAGTAGAAGCTGAAATCGGCGCTGTAAGCGACCCCGTTACTGACAAGCCCTACTGACATGCCGATCGCCTGGATCAGTGCCAGTAACACCGTGCCGTAGCGAGTGTACTGGCTGATCTTTCGACGGCCGGCCTCGCCTTCCTTCTTCAGCTGTTCTAGCTGCGGCGAAACCACGGTCAGAAGCTGCATGATAATTGATGCGGAAATATAGGGCATGATGCCCAGTGCAAAAATACTCATGCGCTCCAGGGCGCCACCCGAGAACATGTTGAACATGCTCAGGATGGTGCCCTGGTTTTCTCTGAACAAGGCAGCGAGCTGGTCAGGATTGATACCGGGGACTGGAATGTGGGCACCGATACGGTACACCACGATTGCGATAAAAACGAACCTCAGGCGAGCCCAGAGCTCGCCCAGACCGCTTTGATTGTTAGCCGGTACTTTTCCTGACTTGGCCATTTAGTCCTCTACCTTGCCACCGGCGGCTTCAATGGCAGCCCGTGCACCCTTGGTGACTTTCAGACCGCGTACGGTAACGGCGCGATCGAGATTGCCGGACAGCACAACCTTGGCATGACGCGTCGCATTTTTCAGTACGTTGGCCTTTTTCAGGCTGGCCATGTCCGCCACGTCGCCTTCGACATTGGCCAGCTCATTGAGGCGAACCTCTTCGCTGACCAGTGATTTGGCAGACGTAAAGCCGAACTTGGGCAGACGACGCTGAAGCGGCATCTGGCCGCCTTCAAAACCCGGCTTGATGGAACCGCCGCTGCGTGACGTCTGGCCCTTGTGACCGCGACCAGCGGTCTTGCCCAGTCCGGAACCGATACCGCGACCAACACGCTTCTCAGCGTGCTTGGCGCCCGGTGCCGGGCTCAGGCTATTGAGTTTCATGGTCATTACTGAGCTCCTTCAACGCGAACGAGGTAGTTGACCTTGTTGATCATGCCACGAACGGCCGGTGTGTCTTCAAGCTCAACCGTGTGATTGATGCGACGAAGACCCAGACCGCGCATGGTGGCCTTGTGCTTTTCAAGTACGCCGATCGTGCTGCGTACCTGAGTAACCCTGATTGTGGCTGACATGGCGCTTACCCCGTAATCGCTTCAACGGACAGGCCACGCTTTGCCGCAACGTCCTCGGGAGAACGCATGGAAGCGAGGCCCTTGACGGTTGCGCGCACGACGTTGACCGGATTGGTCGAGCCATAGCACTTGGCCAGGACATCATGCACACCTGCCAGCTCCAGTACCGAACGCATCGCACCACCTGCGATGATACCGGTACCTTCGGAAGCGGGCTGCATGAAGACCTTGGAAGCGCCATGGTTGGCACGTACCGGATACTGCAGCGTGTGACCGCGCAGCTCGACCTTGATCATGTTGCGATGCGCTTGATCCATCGCCTTTTGAATCGCGACCGGCACTTCACGTGCCTTGCCGCGACCAAAACCGATACGACCATTGCCATCACCTACGACGGTCAGAGCGGTAAAACCGAAAATACGGCCGCCCTTGACCACTTTGGCAACACGGTTGATCTGAACAAGTTTTTCCTGCAGATCGCCGCTGCCCCTCTGTTCGTTATTCGCCATCGTAGAACCCTTTAGAATTGCAGGCCGCCTTCGCGCGCGGCATCAGCGAGGGCCTTGACCCGACCATGGTACCTGAACCCGGAACGGTCAAAGGCAACTTCAGTAATTCCCGCTTCCTTTGCACGCTCGGCCAGCAGTGTACCAACGCGAGCAGCAGCATCAGCATTACCGGTCGCATCTTCACGCAGCGACTTGTCGAGCGTGGAGGCGCTGACCAATACCTGGCCACCGTCTGCGGAAATAATCTGAGCGTACATGTGACGCGGTGTGCGATTGACACTCAGACGATTGATACCAAGTTCGCGGATCTTGGCGCGCGTGCGGCGGGCACGACGGAGACGAGCTTCTTTCTTCGCGTTCATAACCCTGCCCTATTTCTTCTTGGCTTCTTTACGAAGGATGCGTTCATCGCTGTAACGCACACCCTTGCCCTTGTAGGGCTCCGGCGGACGGAACGCACGAATCTCGGCAGCCACCTGACCAAGACGCTGCTTGTCAGCGCTCTTGAGAACGATTGTGGTGTTTTTGGGCGTTTCAACAACCACGCCTTCAGGCACCTTGTAATCGATCGGGTGAGAGAAACCAAGTGTCAGGTTAAGTGTCTGCCCGTTGGCCTGAGCACGATACCCTACGCCTGTAATTTCCAGCGAACGGGTAAAGCCTTCGGAAACACCAACGACCATGTTGTTGGCCAGTGCACGGGTTGTCCCGGCCATGGCCCAATTCTTTGCTGAAGCGCTGGGTTCGAACGTCAACTGATCATCCTGATGACCAACCACAACATCGTTGTGAACGTTCATTTCCAGCTGCCCCTGACCGCCCCGGACGGTCAGCCTGCCTTCCTCGAGCGTGACTTCCACACCGCTGGGCAGCTTAACCGGGTATTTTGCAATCCTGGACATCATAGACTCCTAGAATACGGTGCAGATGACTTCACCGCCGACGCCTGCCTGGCGCGCCGCACGATCGGTCATGACACCTCTGGAAGTGGACACGATGGCCACACCCAGACCGTCTGCTACGCGCGGCAGTTCGTCCTTGCCCTTGTAGCTGCGAAGGGAAGGCTTCGAAACACGTTGAATGTGCTCGATAACCGGCTTGCCTTCGAAGTACTTGAGGGTAATCGTCAGGTCAACCTTGACGTCGCCTTCAACGGAGAAGTCGGCAATGTAACCTTCTTCTTTCAAAACACGCGCGACTTCGACCTTGATCTTGGACGACGGCATGGTAACCGTCTCCTTGGTCGCCATCTGCGCATTACGGATACGAGTCAGCATATCCGCGAGTGTATCCTGCATGCTCATCGATAACGCTCCTGATGCGATTACCAGCTGGACTTGGTCAGGCCGGGCACATCGCCGCGCATGGCCGCTTCGCGCAGTTTATTGCGCCCAAGTCCGAACTTGTTGTAATAGCCGTGCGGCCGGCCGGTCACGCGGCAGCGATTACGCTGGCGAACCGGGCTCGAGTTGCGCGGCAGCTTCTGCAGCTGCAGCTGCGCATCAAAGCGCTCTTCATCCGAGCTGTTGACGTTGTGAATGATCGCCTTGAGCTCGGCACGACGGGCTGCGTATTTGTCTACCAGCTCGGCGCGCTTGCGCTCGCGCTCAACCATGCTTTTCTTTGCCATGATTACACCTTTATTTCCGGAAGGGGAAGTTCAGCGCACTCAAGAGTGCACGAGCTTCTTCGTCGGTGCCGGCAGACGTCGTGATGGTGATATCCAGCCCGCGAACACGGTCAACCTTGTCGTATTCGATCTCGGGGAAGATGATCTGTTCACGCACACCCATCGAGTAGTTTCCACGACCATCAAATGATTTTGCATTGAGGCCACGGAAGTCACGAACACGCGGGATCGCGATGTTTACCAGACGGTCAAGGAAATCCCACATGCGCTCACTGCGCAGGGTTACCTTGGTGCCGATCGGCCAGCCTTCGCGTACCTTGAAGCCCGCAACTGACTTGCGTGCCAGGGTCACGACAGGCTTCTGGCCGGAAAGCTTTTCCAGATCAGCCACGGCATTGTCGATCAGCTTTTTATCGCTGGTCGCATCACCGACGCCCATATTAAGGGTCACCTTGGTGATCCGGGGCACCTGCATTACGTTGGCATAGCCAAATTGCTCAGTGAGCTTGGCCATCACCTCGTCTTTATACTGCTGTTTCAAGTTCGCCATGTTGCCACCCGAATCGCGTTAGGCGTCGATCTGCTTTTGCGTCGACCTGAAGATACGGATCTTGGTACCGTCGTCATTCATCTGAAAGCCGACCCGATCCGCCCTGTTGGTCTCCGTATTGAAGATGGCAACGTTAGAACCGTGGATCGGAGCCTCACGCTCAACGATACCCCCTTGATTGCCGGCCATCGGGTTGGGTTTGGTGTGACGCTTGATCATGTTCACACCTGAAACCACATAGCGCCCGTCCTGCAGAACCCGCTTGACGGTGCCGCGCTTGCCCTTGTCCTTGCCGGCGATGACGACGACTTCATCATCACGTTTGATCTTGCGCATAATTCCGCCTCGCTCCTTACAGCACTTCGGGCGCCAGGGAGATAATCCGCATGAACTTCTCGGTACGAAGTTCGCGGGTTACCGGCCCGAAAATACGAGTGCCTACCGGCTGCTCGTTGGCGTTGTTCAATAAAACCGCCGCATTGCCATCGAAGCGGATAAGAGAACCATCCGGACGGCGAATTCCGCTGCGTGTGCGTACAACAACGGCCTTGAGCACCTGGCCCTTTTTGACACGGCCACGCGGAATCGCTTCCTTGACCGTTACCTTGATGATGTCGCCAACACGGGCATAACGGCGATGAGAGCCACCCAGGACCTTGATGCACTGGACCCTGCGCGCTCCGCTGTTGTCGGCGACATCCAGCATTGTTTGCGTTTGAATCATCGGTTTTCTCCAAACCTGAACTGATGCACGGGTTTAGGCAGCTGCCTTACCCTCTGGCCTGCTCGACGACTTCAACCAGAGTCCATGCCTTTTTCTTTGAAAGCGGCCGACACTCTTCGATGGAAACCAGATCGCCGATGTTGGCCTGATTGGTTTCGTCGTGCGCATGCAGTTTGGTGGAGCGCTTCATGTACTTTCCGTAGATCGGATGGCGCTCACGACGCTCGATCATGACAACGATCGATTTCTCCATCCGATCACTCACCACACGTCCGGTGAGCCTGCGTGCTTTGTTTGCCTGTTCTTCGGCCATTTCAGTCCACCTTCTCGTTGAGCACAGTCTTCACGCGCGCGATGTCGCGGCGAACCTGTTTGAGCAGATGGTTCTGGCTCAACTGACCGGTAGCCTTCTGCATCCGCAGGTTGAATTGCTCGCGCAGCAGTTCGAACAGCTGCTCATTGAGCGCTTCGGTCGACTTGTCACGAAGTTCCTGAGCTTTCATTACATTACCGTCCGTTTCACAAAGGTAGTGGCAACGGGCATCTTCTGAGCCGCGAGAGTAAACGCTTCGCGCGCCATCTCTTCCGATACGCCTTCAATCTCGTAAAGAACCCTGCCCGGCTGAATCTGAGCGACCCAGTATTCGACAGAACCCTTGCCCTTACCCATACGGACTTCGAGCGGCTTTTCGGAAATCGGCTTATCCGGAAAAACACGGATCCAGATCTTGCCGCCACGTTTGACATGACGCGTGATAGCACGACGGCCGGCTTCAATCTGGCGAGCGGTGATACGACCACGGCCGGTCGCCTTGAGGCCATACTCACCGAAGCTCACGCTACTACCGCGATGCGCCAGACCGCGGTTGCGGCCCTTTTGCTGCTTGCGGAATTTGGTACGCTTGGGCTGTAACATCGACTATCCCCTTACTTGGAACCTTTCTTCTTGCCGGGAGCGCCAGTCTGCGAATTATTCTGCTTCGCACGGACTTCTTCGATCCCACCAAGAATTTCGCCCTTGAAGATCCACACCTTGACACCGATGACACCGTAAGTGGTGTGCGCCTCGTAAACCGAGTAATCGATATCGGCACGCAGGGTGTGAAGGGGAACACGGCCTTCGCGATACCATTCCGTACGCGCGATTTCTGCACCACCAAGACGACCGGACAGCTGAATCCGGATGCCCTTGGCGCCCAGACGCATGGCGTTTTGTACCGCACGCTTCATGGCACGACGAAACATGACGCGACGCTCGAGCTGACCGGCAACGTTTTGCGCTACCAGTGCAGCATCAAGCTCGGGCTTGCGAACTTCCTCAATGTTGACGTGAACGGGCACGCCCATGAGGTTGGTCAGATCACGACGCAGACGCTCGACATCTTCACCCTTCTTGCCAATCACGATACCCGGACGGGCAGTATGAATGGTAATACGGGCGTTGTTGGCCGGACGCTCGATGTGAATCCTGCTGACAGAAGCGCTTTTCAAACGCTCGGACAGGAAACTGCGAACTTCGAGATCGTTATTCAGCTTGTCGGCATAAGCACCGCGCTCGGCGTACCACACGGAAGTGTGGTCCTTGACGATCCCGAGGCGAATACCGACTGGATTGACTTTTTGACCCATCTGGTCGACTCCTACTTCTCGGCTACCTTGACGGTGATATGGCAGGTACGCTTCATGATGCGATCCGCACGGCCCTTGGCACGCGGCAGAATACGCTTGAGCGTCATGCCCTCATCGACACAGATGGTCGAGACGCGAAGCTCGTCGATGTCCATGCCGTTATTTTCTTCCGCGTTGGCGATAGCGGATTGCAGTACCTTTCTCACCAGCACAGCCGCCTTTTTGGGCGAAAATGCCAGGATATTCAGTGCTTCTGCGACCGGCTTGCCCCGCACCTGATCTGCCACCAAACGTGCCTTCTGGGCGGACAGGCGAGCGCCGCGCAATTTAGCAGCTACTTCTTCCATTGTGGTCCTCTCCCTTACCGCTTGGCTTTCTTGTCAGCCGCGTGACCGCGATAGGTGCGGGTGGCAGCAAATTCGCCCAGCTTGTGGCCCACCATCTCTTCAGAGACGTGTACCGGTACATGCTGGCGACCGTTATGGACAGCAATGGTGAGTCCTACCATATTGGGCAGGATCATCGAGCGACGCGACCAGGTCTTGATCGGTTTGCGGTCGCTCTTTTCCACAGCCGCCTCAACCTTCTTCAAAAGATGAAGGTCAATGAAGGGACCTTTCTTAAGTGAACGTGGCACAGCCGTTACCCCTTAAATACTGATGTTTGGCCTTGCGGCACCGTTTATCTGGCTTTGCGACGACGCACGATAAGCTTGTCGGTACGCTTGTTCTTGCGCGTCTTGTGACCCTTGGTCGGAATACCCCAGGGGGTTACCGGATGACGGCCACCACTGGTACGACCTTCACCACCACCATGCGGGTGATCAACCGGGTTCATCGCGACGCCGCGAACAGTCGGACGCACGCCTCTCCAACGCTTGGCACCGGCCTTGCCGAGCTGCCCAAGGCTGTGCTCGGAGTTGCCGACTTCGCCCAGCGTGGCGCGACATTCAGCCAGGATGCGACGCATTTCACCGCTACGCAGACGCACGGTGGCATAGTTGCCTTCACGTGCGACCAGCTGAGCACTGGTACCGGCGCTGCGTACAAGCTGCGCACCCTTGCCGGGCTTGAGCTCGATGCAGTGAATTGTCGAACCAACCGGAACGTTACGCAGCGGCAGAGCGTTACCCTGACGAATCGGTGCGTTGACACCCGACTCCAGGCGATCGCCTTCTGCAACACCCCGGGGGGCAATGATGTAACGGCGTTCACCGTCCACATACTTCAGCAGTGCAATATGTGCGCTGCGATTCGGATCGTATTCAAGACGCTCGACGATGGCAGGAACGCCATCCTTGTTGCGCTTGAAGTCTACCAGACGATAGTGCTGGCGATTGCCACCACCTACGTGACGGGTAGTAATACGACCGTTATTGTTACGACCGCCCGAACGTGACTGTGCTTCGGTCAGCGCCGCATGCGGGCGACCCTTGTACAGTCCTTCGGTAACGACCTTCACCTTGTGGCGACGGCCGGCGGACGTTGGTTTTGTCTTGACTACTGCCATGATCCGTTCTCCTGCCTCACTCGGCGCCGGTGAAGTCTTCGAGCGTTTCGCCCGCAGCCAGGGTGACGTAGGCCTTGCGATAACCGCTACGATGACCTTCGCCACGAGCGTTGCGCTTGACCTTGCCCTTCATGTTCAGGACCTGGACGCTGTCGACCTTCTTTTCAAAAAGCGCTTCAACAGCTTTTTTGATTTCGGGCTTGGTAGCATCACTGGCGACCTTGAAAACGTACTGATTACGCTCTGCAGCGTAGGCAGCCTTCTCGGTCATGTGCGGACCAAGCAGCACCTGGAATACGCGTTCCTGATTCATGCCAGCTTCTCCTCGAACTTGCGGAGGGCGGGTACGGTCATCAGCACCTTGTCATAGGCAATCAGGCTGACAGGATCCGCGCTCGACGCTTCGACCACGTCCACGTTGGGAATGTTGCGAGCGGCCAGATAAAGGTTCTCATCCAGCTCGTCGGTCACGATCAGCACCTTTTCCAGACCAAGCTCGGAAAGACGACCTACCAGCTGTCGGGTCTTGGGGCTGTCTACGGTAAAGGCATCAACGGCAACCAGACGTTCCTGACGCACGAGCTCCGAAAGGATGGAGCGCATGGCAGCGCGGTACATCTTGCGATTGACCTTTTGAGAGTGATCCTGCGGACGTGCCGCAAAGGTCACACCACCGGTACGCCAGATCGGCGAACGGATGGTACCGGCACGAGCGCGACCGGTGCCCTTCTGACGCCACGGCTTCTTACCACCGCCGCTGACATCGGAACGGTTTTTCTGTGCACGAGTACCCTGACGCGCGCCTGCCAGATAGGCAGTGACGACCTGGTGAACCAGTGCTTCATTGAATTCCTTGCCAAAAGTCTCGTCGGAAATCTCGACGGCTCCGGCTCCTGCACCTGCAAGATTGAGATTCATCGTTACCTACCCCTCAGCGAGCTTTGACAGCGGTGCGCACGACCACATCGCTACCGGCAGCACCAGGTACGGCGCCCTTGACCAGAAGCAGATTGCGTTCGGTGTCGACACGGACAATTTCAAGGCTCTGAACGGTGACGCGCTCGTTACCCATCTGACCGGCCATCTTTTTGCCCTTGAAGACGCGACCCGGCGTCTGACACTGGCCGATGGAACCCGGCGCACGATGCGACAGAGAGTTACCGTGGGTATTGTCCTGCGTGCGGAAGTTCCAGCGCTTTACTGCGCCCTGGAAGCCCTTGCCCTTTGACGTGCCAGTGACGTCAATGAGCTGGCCTGCTTCGAAGAGGGATACGGTGAGCTCGCTTCCTGCCTGCGGATCTTCCTCGCCTTCGGCAAGACGAAATTCCGCCAGGAAACGACCGGCCTCAACACCTGCGCTGGCATACTGCCCGGCAATTGCCTTGGTGAGGTGCTTGGCCTTGCGCGAGCCAGCAGTAACCTGAACGGCACGATAACCATCAGACTCGAGAGTCTTGATGCGCGTGACGCGGTTGGGCTCGACTTCAATAACGGTTACGGGCACGGATGCACCGTCTTCGGTGAAGATACGGGTCATACCGCTCTTCTTACCGACTAAACCGATAGACATGTTCAGTCTCCTATAGTGTACGGGGCTATCACCCGCTATGGCTGCCCTTTCCAGAGCATTCCACTAGCACATTGTGTGACGCCATCCCGGCGTGAGCGGCTGGGCCAGAGCCCTAAAATGCCGCATGAGTGACTAGTGTTGGGTTAATCAACCTTGATCTGTACGTCTACACCAGCTGCCAGATCAAGCTTCATCAGGGCATCAACCGTTTTCTCGGTCGGCTCAACGATGTCCAGCACACGCTTGTGGGTACGAATTTCATACTGATCGCGCGCGTCCTTGTTGACGTGCGGTGAAATCAGGATGGTATAGCGCTCGCGCTTGGTCGGCAGCGGAATCGGACCGCGAACCTGTGCACCAGTGCGCTTGGCAGTATCCACGATTTCCTGTGCAGACTGATCGATAAGACGATGATCAAAGGCTTTCAAGCGAATGCGAATCTTCTGGTTCTGCATTACCCGGGACTCCAGGGAAATTCAAGACGATGTCTGACGCCGATGGGCGCCTGACCGCCTACGCACGCCTCAAAAGGATGCGCATTATAGGCAGGCACTCGCTCAGAGTCAAACATGCATATGACAAAGGGGCCTCCCGACGGAGGCCCCTTTAGATTTCGAGCAATGAAATCACTCGACGATCTTGGCAACCACACCAGCGCCGACGGTACGACCGCCTTCGCGAATGGCGAAGCGCAGACCGTCTTCCATGGCGATCGGAGCGATCAGGGTAATGACCATCTGGACGTTGTCGCCCGGCATGACCATTTCTACGCCTTCCGGCAGTTCACAGGTACCAGTTACGTCAGTGGTACGGAAGTAGAACTGCGGACGATAGCCCTTGAAGAACGGCGTATGACGACCGCCTTCTTCCTTGGACAGGATGTAGACTTCGGACTCGAACTTGGTGTGCGGCTTGATGCTGCCCGGCTTGGCCAGAACCTGACCACGCTCGACATCATCACGCTTGGTGCCACGAAGCAGCGCACCAACGTTCTCACCGGCACGACCTTCGTCGAGCAGCTTACGGAACATCTCGACACCGGTAACGGTTGTCTTGACGGTGTCCTGGAGGCCGATGATTTCGACTTCTTCGCCCGGCTTGACGATACCGCGCTCAACACGGCCGGTCACAACAGTACCACGACCCGAGATGGAGAAGACGTCCTCGATCGGCATCAGGAACGGCTGATCGATGGCACGCTCAGGCTCAGGGATATACTCATCCATGGCACGAACGAGGTTGGCAACGGCAGTAGTACCCATGCCATTGTCGTCCTTGCCTTCCAGTGCCATCAGGGCAGAACCGATGATGATCGGCGTGTCATCGCCCGGGAAGTCGTACTCGGACAGAAGCTCACGAACTTCCATTTCGACCAGCTCGAGCAGCTCTTCGTCATCGACCATGTCAGCCTTGTTCAGGAAGACAACGACAAACGGAACACCGACCTGACGAGACAGCAGGATGTGCTCGCGCGTCTGCGGCATCGGGCCGTCAGCTGCGGAACAGACCAGGATAGCGCCATCCATCTGGGCAGCACCAGTGATCATGTTCTTGACGTAGTCAGCGTGCCCCGGGCAGTCAACGTGCGCGTAGTGGCGCGTTTCAGACTGGTACTCAACGTGTGCTGTCGAGATCGTAATACCACGCTCACGCTCTTCAGGAGCGTTGTCGATGGTTGCGAACTCGCGCCAGTCACCGCCAAATACTTCGGCAGAAACACGTGTGAGGGCCGCTGTCAGCGTAGTCTTGCCATGGTCAACGTGACCGATGGTGCCTACGTTTACGTGCGGTTTGGAACGTTCAAATTTTTCCTTGGCCACTGCTATAACCTCTCTGTCGACTAACGGTTATCATTTCTGGTTAATGACGGCTTCGACGATGCTGGACGGTGCCTCATCGTACTTCGCAAACTCCATGGAGTAGCTTGCGCGGCCCTGGGTCTGAGAACGCAGATCGGTCGCATAACCGAACATCTCACCCAGCGGCACCATGGCACGGATAACCTTACCGGAAGTAGTGTCATCCATACCCTGAACAAGACCACGCCGACGGTTGAGGTCGCCCATGACATCACCCATGAACTCTTCGGGTGTTACCACTTCAACACTCATCACCGGCTCGAGCAGAACTGCTCCGGCCTTGCGTGCGCCCTCCTTGATTGCCATCGATGAGGCAACCTTGAAGGCATTCTCATTGGAGTCGACGTCGTGATAGGAACCGTCATACAGCGCAACCTTGACGTTGATCATCGGATAACCGGCGATGACACCGTTCTGCAGCTGCTCAAAGGCACCCTTCTCGACTGCCGGCACATATTCCTTGGGTACTACACCACCCACGATCTCGGAATTGAACTTGAAGGTCATTTCCGGATCGTCACCGCGGTCTGCATCCGTCAGCGGCTCGATGCGCAGGTAGACGTGGCCGAACTGGCCGCGACCACCGGACTGACGAACGAACTTGCCTTCCTGCTCGACGCTTTTCTTGATCGTCTCGCGATAGGCAACCTGCGGCTTGCCGATATTGGCTTCTACCTTGAACTCGCGACGCATGCGGTCAACGAGAATGTCCAGGTGAAGCTCACCCATACCGGAGATGATGGTCTGGCCGGTTTCTTCGTCGGTCTTGACGCGGAACGAGGGGTCTTCCTGAGCCAGCTTGCCCAGGGCAATACCCATCTTTTCCTGGTCTGCCTTCGACTTGGGTTCAACGGCAACCGAAATAACCGGTTCCGGGAACTCCATGCGCTCCAGTACGATCTTCGAATTCGGATCGCAGAGCGTATCACCTGTCGTGACATCCTTGAGACCGACACAGGCAGCAATGTCGCCCGCGTAGACCTGCTTGATCTCCTGACGGCTGTTGGAGTGCATCTGAACGATACGGCCAACACGCTCTTTTTTGTCCTTCACCGAATTGTAAACCTGGTCACCGGAGTTCAGTACGCCAGAGTATACGCGGATAAAGGTCAGCGTTCCGACAAACGGGTCGGTCGCGATCTTGAAGGCCAGTGACGAGAACGGCGCACTGTCATCGGCTTCACGAGTTTCGATGGTACCCACGGCATCATCAAGCTCACCTTCGATCGCCTTGACTTCGGTCGGCGACGGCAGGTACTCGATAACCGCATCCAGCATGGCCTGTACGCCCTTGTTCTTGAACGCGGAGCCACAGGTAACCAGAACGATTTCGTTGTCCAGCGTACGACGACGCAGACCGGCCTTGATCTCCTCAACGGAAAGCTCTCCACCTTCGAGATACTTTTCCATCAATTCTTCAGAGGCTTCTGCGGCAGACTCGACCATGTGCTCGTACCATTCCTGAGCCGTTTCCTGCAGCTCGGCCGGAATGTCAACGAGGTCATAGGTCATGCCCCGATCGCCTTCATTCCAGAGAATGGCCTTCATCTGAAGAAGGTCGATGACACCCTTGAATTCGTCTTCCGCACCCCAGTTGATCTGGATCGGTACGGCATTGGCGCCCAGACGCTTGCGCATCTGTTCGACCACCATGAAGAAGTCGGCACCGGCACGGTCCATCTTGTTGACGAACACCATGCGGGGAACTTCATAGCGGTTGGCCTGACGCCAGACGGTTTCGGTCTGCGGCTGAACACCGGAGCTGCCGCACAGTACGACGACCGCGCCATCGAGAACACGCAAAGAACGCTCAACTTCGATCGTGAAGTCAACGTGCCCGGGCGTGTCGATGATGTTGATGCGATGCTCATCGAACTGCTGATTCATGCCGCTCCAGAAACAGGTGGTCGCAGCAGAGGTGATGGTGATACCACGCTCCTGCTCCTGCTCCATCCAGTCCATGACAGCGGCGCCTTCATGCACTTCACCGATCTTGTGAGAAAGACCCGTGTAAAAGAGCACGCGTTCGGTCGTCGTTGTCTTGCCGGCATCAACGTGGGCGCAGATACCGATATTGCGGTAGCGCTTAAGAGGAGTCTTGCGTGCCACGATAGCGTATCCTGTAGTTGGAAGCGCCTTCGCCTGAAGGCGCTTCTATTAGAAGCGGTAGTGAGAGAAGGCCTTGTTGGCTTCTGCCATACGATGGACGTCTTCACGCTTCTTGACAGCAGCACCCTTGCCTTCAGCCGCGTCCAGCATTTCGCCGGCCAGCCTCTGCACCATGGTCTTCTCACCGCGATTGCGAGCAGCGTCCACCATCCAGCGCATGGCCAGCGCCTGACGACGTGAAGGACGCACTTCAACGGGTACCTGATAGGTGGCACCGCCAACGCGACGTGATTTTACTTCGACCATGGGCTGGATGGCTTCCAGTGCCTTGTCGAAAATGTCCAGCGGCTCATCATTGGAGCGTTCGGCAACCCGATCCAGCGCACCATAAACGATGCGCTCGGCGACGGATTTCTTGCCGCTGATCATCAGGTGGTTCATGAACTTGGCCAAGCGCTCACTTCCGAACTTGGGATCCGGCAGGATGTCGCGCTTCGCCGCAATACGTCTTCTAGGCATGATAAGCCCTCAGTCAGAAGAGTCTTTCAGGTAAACCCGGGACCAAACACTCAGGGTGCGCTGCCCGGCCTTACTCTTATCAGACCGTGAAAATTGAATGAATACCGATCAGGACTTCGGCTTTTTGGTGCCGTACTTCGAACGCGCCTGACGACGGTTCTGGACACCGGAGGTGTCAAGTGCACCACGAACCGTGTGATAACGCACACCGGGAAGGTCCTTTACGCGACCGCCACGAATGAGCACCACGGAGTGTTCCTGAAGGTTGTGCCCCTCACCGCCGATATACGACGCAACTTCGAAACCGTTGGTCAGGCGAACACGGCAGACCTTACGAAGGGCCGAGTTCGGCTTTTTGGGCGTGGTGGTATAAACACGCGTGCAAACGCCGCGGCGCTGCGGGCATGCCTGCAGCGCAGGCACATCGCTTTTGGCCTGCGGCCGCTTGCGGGGCTTGCGCACCAGCTGATTAATCGTTGCCATAAAGGCTCGCTCCAATGATGATGATACAAAACAGCAGGGACAGGACGCACCTGCCCCTACTGTTAAAGGCTGCGAATTCTAAGGGTTCGCCTGCAAGGGCGTCAAGCCCTGCGCCGTAACCGGCGCAGAACCTGTCTGCCGCTAAAGGTCGTCATCAGCATCCAGTGCAGTCAGATGCTCGCCCAGCTGCTGCTCGACATCGAAGGCCGAAGGATGCTGATCGCGCGTGGCACCCTCTTTCCTGCGACGACGTTCGGCATGATGCGTAAGACCCGTGCCGGCCGGAATCAGACGTCCAACCACCACGTTTTCCTTCAGACCACGCAGATAGTCGCGCTTGCCGGTGACTGCGGCTTCGGTCAGCACTCGTGTGGTTTCCTGGAAGGAAGCCGCCGAGATGAAGGATTCCGTGGCAAGCGATGCCTTGGTGATCCCCAGCAGTACACGATCATACTTGGCCGGGAATTTCTCCTGCTCCTGCAGACGCACGTTTTCTGCCAGCACACGAACCAGTTCGACCTGATCACCCGGGATCAACGTGCTGTCGCCGGCATCGAGAACCTCTACCTTGCGCAGCATCTGACGCACGATAACTTCAATGTGCTTGTCGTTGATGCCGACACCCTGAAGGCGGTAGACGTCCTGGATTTCAGCCGTGATGTACTTGGCCAGTTCGCTGACGCCCAGCAGACGCAGAATATCGTGCGGGTTGCTCGGACCATCAGAGATGACCTCACCACGCTCGACGGTTTCACCTTCGAAGACACCGATCTGACGCCACTTGGGAATCAGCATTTCGATCGGATCACCATCGGTCGGCGTAATCATCAGACGACGCTTGCCCTTGGTTTCCTTGCCGAAGGTAATGGTGCCCGTGGCCTCGGCCAGAACAGAAGCTTCCTTGGGCTTGCGCGCCTCGAACAGGTCAGCAACGCGCGGCAGACCACCGGTGATGTCCTTGTTGCCGGACGCCTCGACCGGAATACGGGCCACCACTTCACCAATACCGATTGCCGAACCGTCATCAACGGAAACGATCGCATTGCCCGGCAGCATGTACTGCACCGGCGTATTGGAACCGGGCAGCGACACCGCTTCACCCTGCTCGTTTTGCAGCATGATCATCGGGCGCTTGTCACGGCCCGATGTTGGACGGTTACCGGCCTCAATAACCTCGATGGAGGAAAGCCCCGTCATCTCGTCAACACTTCTGTTGATGGTGACGTTTTCTTCCATGTCGGTGAACTGAATGCGGCCGTCCACTTCCGAGACGATCGGGTGCGTGTGCGGATCCCACTTGGCCACCACCTGGCCTGACTCGACCAGCGCACCGTCCTTGATGGACAGCTCGGCACCGTAGGGCAGCTTGTAGTACTCACGCTCACGGCCATGTTCATCGGCCACGGCCAGAGCACTGGAGCGCGATACCACAACCAGCTTGCCGTCACTGCGTTCAACATGCTTCATGTTGTGCAGGCGTACACTACCGCCATGCTTGACCTGAACGCTGTCCACAGCCGAGGCACGCGATGCTGCACCGCCGATGTGGAAGGTACGCATGGTAAGCTGGGTACCCGGCTCGCCGATCGACTGGGCAGCAATAACACCCACCGACTCACCCACGTTGACCACGTGACCACGCGCCAGATCACGGCCGTAGCAGGAAGAACAGACGCCGTGTGCGGTTTCACAGGTGATGGTCGAACGCACCACGATTTCATCGACACCCATGGTGTCGAGACGATTGCACCAGGCTTCATCAAGCAGCGTGTTACGCGGAATCAGTACTTCCTGACTCTGCGGATCCACGACATCACGTGCCACGACACGACCCAGCACGCGCTCGGCCAGCGAAACAATGATGTCACCACCCTCGATGACCGGGTGAAGTGTCAGGCCTTCTTCTGTGCCACAGTCGGTGTCGGTCACGACCACGTCCTGCGCCACATCGACCAGACGGCGTGTCAGGTAACCGGAGTTGGCCGTTTTCAGTGCCGTATCCGCAAGACCCTTACGTGCGCCGTGCGTGGAGATAAAGTACTGAAGTACGTTCAGACCTTCACGGAAGTTGGCCGTGATCGGCGTTTCGATGATTGAGCCATCCGGCTTGGCCATCAGGCCACGCATACCGGCCAGCTGACGAATCTGGGCCGCACTACCACGGGCGCCGGAATCCGCCATGATGAAGACGCTGTTGAACGAGTCCTGTTCGACTTCGTTGCCTTCACGATCGGTAACCGTCTCTTTCGAGATACCGGTCATCATGGCGCGGGCCACCTTGTCGTTGGCCTTGGACCAGATATCGATGACCTTGTTGTACTTCTCGCCGGCGGTAACAAGACCCGAGGAGAACTGATCCTCGATTTCCTTCACCTCATCCTCGGCCGCTTCGATAATTTCCTTTTTGGAATCAGGAATGACGAAGTCGTTAACGCCGATGGACGCACCAGACCAGGTGGCCAGACGGAAACCGGTATACATCAGCTGGTCAGCAAAGATGACAGTTTCCTTCAGACCCACCAGACGGTACCCGGCATTGATCAGCTGGGAGATCGCCTTTTTCTTCATCGAGCGATCGACCATCTCAAACGGCATACCACGCGGCACGATGCGATACAGCAGCGCACGTCCAACCGTCGTGTCCTTGACCGAGACCTGCTCGACAAGCTCACCGCTTTCTTCGTCACGGGCCCATTCACTCAGGCGAACGCGAACGCGGGCATGCAGGTCAACACTCTGGGTACCAAAAGCACGCTCAACTTCATTGAGGTCAGAGAAGGCCATTCCCTCGCCCTTTGCCCCAATACGCTCGCGGGTCATGTAGTACAGACCCAGCACAACGTCCTGAGACGGTACGATGATGGGATCACCGTTGGCCGGCGACAGCACATTGTTGGTCGACATCATCAGCGCACGCGCTTCAAGCTGAGCTTCCAGCGTCAGCGGTACGTGTACGGCCATCTGGTCGCCGTCAAAGTCGGCGTTATAGGCGGCACAGACCAGCGGATGCAGCTGGATGGCCTTGCCTTCGATCAGCATCGGCTCGAACGCTTGAATGCCCAGACGGTGCAGTGTCGGTGCGCGGTTAAGCAGGACCGGATGCTCACGAATCACGTCAGCGAGAATGTCCCAGACTTCCGGCATTTCACGCTCGACCAGCTTCTTGGCAGCCTTGATGGTGGAGGCCTGACCGCTGCCCTGAAGCTTCGAATAGATAAACGGCTTGAACAGCTCAAGCGCCATCTTCTTGGGCAGACCACACTGATGCAGACGCAGTGTCGGACCTACGGTGATAACCGAACGACCCGAGTAGTCAACGCGCTTGCCCAGCAGGTTCTGACGAAAACGCCCCTGCTTGCCCTTGATCATGTCGGCCAGCGACTTCAGCGGACGCTTGTTGGAGCCCGTGATGGCACGACCGCGACGGCCGTTGTCCAGCAGGGCATCAACCGATTCCTGCAGCATGCGCTTTTCGTTGCGCACGATAATGTCCGGCGCAGACAGATCCAGCAGCCGCTTGAGGCGATTGTTCCGGTTGATCACACGACGATAAAGGTCGTTGAGATCGGAAGTCGCGAAACGACCGCCATCCAGCGGTACCAGCGGACGCAGGTCCGGCGGCAGTACCGGCAGTACTTCCATGACCATCCAGCCCGGGTGGTTACCCGAACGATAGAAGGCTTCCAGGAGCTTGAGGCGCTTGGAAAGCTTCTTGATCTTGGTATCCGAATTGGTCTGGGGGATCTCTTCACGCAGACGCTCGATCTCTTCACCCAGATCGATGTCGGACAGCAATGCCTGAACAGCTTCGGCACCCATACGGGCATCAAAGTCATCACCGAACTCTTCAAGCGCTTCGAAATACTGCTCATCGTTGAGCAGCTGACCGCGCTCAAGCGTTGTCATGCCCGGGTCGATGACCACAAAGGATTCGAAGTACAGGACACGCTCGATATCACGCAGTGTCATGTCCAGCAGCATGCCAATGCGCGACGGCAGCGACTTCAGAAACCAGATGTGTGCGACCGGAGATGCCAGCTCGATGTGGCCCATCCGCTCACGACGCACGGACGCCTTGGTCACTTCAACGCCGCACTTTTCGCAGATAATGCCGCGATGCTTCATGCGCTTGTACTTGCCGCACAGGCACTCGTAATCCTTGACCGGACCAAAAATCTTGGCACAGAACAGGCCATCACGTTCTGGCTTGAACGTCCGGTAGTTAATGGTCTCGGGCTTTTTGACCTCGCCAAACGACCAGCTGCGGATCATGTCCGGAGAAGCAAGCGAAATCCGAATGGCATCAAACTCTTCGGACTGCGCCTGCGATTTAAGAACTTTGACCAGATCTTTCATGGGGTCGGCTCCGTTGCGGAGTTGTCATGAGCGGGGCCCGGTTTATCGGGGCCCCGCGGACCTTCATAGGATAAAGGCGGCGCTTAGCCTTCCAGCTCGATGTCGATACCCAGCGAGCGGATTTCCTTGACCAGTACGTTGAAGGATTCAGGCATACCCGCCTGCATGCTGTGATCACCGTCGACGATGCTCTTGTACATTTTGGTACGACCTTCCACATCGTCGGACTTGACCGTCAGCATCTCCTGCAGCGTGTAGGCCGCGCCATAGGCTTCGAGTGCCCACACTTCCATCTCACCGAAGCGCTGGCCGCCGAACTGGGCCTTGCCGCCCAGCGGCTGCTGAGTGACCAGCGAGTACGAACCGGTAGAGCGCGCATGCATCTTGTCATCCACGAGGTGGTTGAGCTTGAGCATGTACATGTAGCCAACCGTCACCGGACGATCAAACTTTTCACCGGTACGACCATCATAGAGCGCCATCTGACCTGAATCCGGCAGATCGGCCAGACGCAGCAGGCCCTTGATCTCCTGCTCATGGGCACCGTCGAACACTGGAGAGGCAATCGGTACGCCACCCGAGAGGTTCTTGGCCAGAGCCATTACTTCCTCATCGGTCAGCTCGTCGATATTCTCCTGGCGCCCACCACTGGTGTTGTACACCTGATGCAGGAACTCGCGAATCTCGGTGAGCTGCTGCTCGCGGGCATTTCGCATCATGCGATCAATCTTGACGCCGAGTCCGTGAGCCGCCATACCCAGGTGCGTCTCAAGGATCTGACCAACGTTCATGCGTGATGGAACGCCCAGCGGGTTGAGCACGATATCGACCGGCGTACCTTCATCGTCAAACGGCATGTCTTCAACCGGCATGATGGCCGAGATGACACCCTTGTTACCGTGACGGCCGGCCATCTTGTCGCCGGGCTGGATACGACGCCTGACGGCCAGATAGACCTTGACGATTTTCAGTACGCCCGGCGCCAGATCATCGCCCTGAGTAAGCTTGCGCTTTTTGTCCTCAAAACGCTCCTCCATCTCCTTGCGACGGGTTTCCAGCTGCTCGTCAGCCTGATGCAGCAGCTCGTTGAGCGCTTCATCCTGCATGCGAAGCTTCGACCACTGTGAACGCGGCAGCTCTTCAAGGTACTCATCGGTGACCACGTCACCCTTGGTGAGTCTCGGGCCACCGTTGACCGGCTGGCCGGACAGCGTGCGCTGCAGACGCTCGAAGGTCGCATTTTCAGCGATACGATAGGTTTCCTGCAGATCCTTGCGCACTTCGTCGAGCTGCTGCTGCTCGATGGAAAGTGCACGTGCATCCTTGTCGACCCCGTCGCGGGTAAAGACCTGAACGTCGATGACCGTGCCACGCATACCGGTTGAAGCGCGCAGCGACGTATCCTTTACGTCGCTGGCCTTCTCACCAAAGATGGCACGCAGCAGCTTCTCTTCCGGCGTCAGTTGGGTTTCGCCCTTGGGTGTGACCTTGCCGACCAGAATATCGCCCGGGTTGATCTCGGCACCGATGTAGACCACGCCGGATTCATCCAGCTTGCCCAGTGCCGCTTCGCCCACGTTGGGAATATCCGATGTAATCTCTTCGGCGCCCAGCTTGGTGTCACGCGATACGCAGGTCAGTTCCTGAATGTGGATCGTGGTGAAACGATCCTCTTCAACCACGCGCTCCGAAATCAACATGGAGTCTTCGAAGTTGTAGCCGTTCCAGGGCATGAAGGCGATACGGATGTTTTGGCCCAGTGCCAGATCGCCGGTATCCACCGACGGCCCGTCAGCCAGAATGTCACCGATGGCAATTTTGTCACCCTGACGCACGATCGGACGCTGGTTCTGACAGGTATTCTGGTTGGAGCGAACGTATTTGGTCAGGTTGTAGATATCAACACCGGCTTCACCGCCGATGATCTCATCTTCATTAACCCGAATAACGATGCGCTTGGCATCCACCGAATCAACCAGACCGCCACGTCGTGCCACGGCGCAGACACCAGAGTCACGTGCCACGAAACGTTCCATGCCTGTTCCGACCAGCGGCTTGTCCGCCTTCAGGGTCGGTACGGCCTGACGCTGCATGTTCGAACCCATCAATGCACGGTTGGCATCGTCGTGCTCAAGGAACGGAATCAGGGCAGCGGCAACCGAGACAACCTGGCGCGGCGACACATCCATCAGCGTCACCTTGTCGGGCGCCATGAAGGTGGTCTCACCACGGTGACGGACCTGAACCAGATCATCGATCAGCTGACCGTTTTCATCGACCGTGGCGGATGCCTGGGCAATGATGAAATCACCCTCCTCGATCGCCGACAGATGCACGACATCATCGGTCACCTGGCGATTTTCCACCTTGCGGTAGGGCGTCTCGAGGAAGCCATAGTGATTGGTATGGCTGTAGGTGGCCAGCGAGTTGATCAGACCAATGTTCGGACCTTCAGGAGTCTCGATCGGGCACAGACGACCATAGTGCGTGGCGTGTACGTCACGCACTTCAAAGCCTGCACGCTCACGCGTCAGACCGCCCGGCCCGAGTGCGGACACACGACGTTTGTGCGTGACCTCGGACAGCGGATTGTTCTGGTCCATGAACTGGGAAAGCTGCGAAGAACCGAAGAATTCCTTGACCGCTGCCGCTACCGGCTTGGCGTTGATCAGGTCCTGCGGCATCAGGCCTTCACTTTCGGCCATGGACAGACGTTCCTTGACCGCGCGCTCGACACGCACCAGGCCAACACGGAACTGGTTTTCGGCCATTTCGCCGACACTTCGGATACGACGGTTACCCAGGTGGTCGATGTCATCGACATCGCCAAAGCCGTTGCGAATATTGATGAGCTCTCTGAGCACGTCAATAATATCGCTATGGGTCAGAACCCCCGGACCTTCGTCGTTGTCACGACGCAGGCGACGGTTGAACTTCATGCGGCCCACGCCGGACAGGTCGTAGCGGTCTTCGCTGAAGAACAGATTGTTAAACAGCGATTCAGCCGCTTCCTTGGTCGGCGGCTCGCCCGGACGCATCATGCGATAGATCTCGACCAGCGCTTCGAGCTGTGAACCGGTGGGATCAACACGTAGAGTGTCGGAAATGAAGGAACCGGTATCGAGGTCGTTGGTATAGAGCGTCTCGATGGTGGTAATGCCGGCCTGACCGATCTTTTCGAGCATCTCGAGTGTCAGCTCGGTATTGCAGGCAACCAGCAGCTCACCGGTATTGGGATCGACCTGATCCTTGGCCAGTGTCTTGCCAAGGAGATACTCCATCGGAACGTCAAGGCGCTCGATGCCTGCCTTTTCAAGCTGACGGATGTGCTTTTGGGTGATACGACGCCCTTCTTCAACAATGACATTGCCGTCATTGTCAGAGATATCAAAGCTCGCCGTATCACCACGCAGGCGCGAAGGCACCAGCTGCACGGAGAATCCGTTTCTTTCGACATGATAAACATCAGTGTCGAAGAAATAGCCGAGAATATCCTCGGCGCTATAGCCCAGTGCGCGCATGAGCACGGTGGCAGGCAGCTTGCGGCGACGGTCGATACGCACAAAGACGTTATCGCGCGGATCAAACTCGAAATCCAGCCAGGAACCGCGATAGGGAATCACACGGGCTGAATACAGCAGCTTGCCCGAAGAATGACTCTTGCCCTTGTCGTGGTCAAAGAACACGCCCGGGCTGCGGTGGAGCTGAGAAACAATAACGCGCTCGGTACCGTTGACAACAAAGGTACCGTTTTCGGTCATCAGGGGGATTTCCCCCATGTAGACTTCCTGCTCCTTGATATCCTTGATCGCCTTGTTCGAAGACTCGCGATCATAGATGATCAGACGTACCTTGACGCGCAGGGGCGCTGAATAGGTCACACCTCGCAGCTGACACTCCTTGACATCAAAGGCAGGAGTGCCGAAGCGATAACTGACGTACTCGAGTGCCGCGTTACCCGAAAAGCTTTCGATCGGGAACACGGACTTGAAGGCGGCATGCAGACCAATATCATGGCGACCTTCAGGGGCACGATCCTGCTGCAGGAAGTCATAATAGGAATCAAGCTGGATGGCCAGCAGGTAAGGCACATCCATTACTTGGGGCAGTTTGCCGAAATCCTTGCGGATGCGTTTTTTCTCAGTGTATGAGTAAGCCATCTGTAATCCCCAGCTTGTTCACCATGAGTGACTGGCGTGATCGGTACACCAGCGGATTGGCTCCATCAGGCGCCAACGGCAAGCTTCCCGAAGGAGAGCTCGCCGCTTGAAGTTTTCCGGATCGCCTTAGCGTACTAGCGGCTTGTCTATAAGCACGCTAAGCCCATCCGGCAACAGAAAAAGGCCGGCGGCGGTCAGCTCATCTGACCGCCACCAGCCGTCATGCTATAACGCTTTCATGCGGAACACTGATTACTTGAGTTCCACGGAAGCGCCAGCTTCTTCCAGCTTCTTCTTGGCTTCTTCGCCATCTTCCTTGGACATGCCTTCTTTCAGGGTTGCCGGAGCACCGTCGACGGCGCCCTTGGCTTCCTTGAGACCAAGGCCGGTGATTTCGCGAACCACCTTGATGACGTTGACCTTCTTGTCGCCAGCGGCTGTCAGAACCAGGTCGAACTCGGTCTGTTCTTCAACGGCTTCAGCTTCGCCGCCGCCACCGGGACCTGCGACAACAGCAGCAGCAGCGCTGACGCCAAACTTCTCTTCCATCGACTCGATAAGGTCGACAACTTCCATGACAGACATTTCAGCAACAGCGTTGATGATGTCTTCTTTGCTCAGTGCCATGATTGCATTCCTGTACTTTGCGGGGCAAATGACTGCCCGATGAAATTTGCCTGAATGATACGCCGATCAGGCTGCTTCTTCTTCGCCCTGCTTCTGATCGCGCAGCGCTGCGAGCGTGCGTACCAGTTTGCCGGCGGAAGCTTCCTTCATGACGGACATCAGCTTGGCGATAGCTTCGTCGTAGGTCGGCAGGCTTGCCAGACGATCGATATCACTCGCCTCGATCAGCTCACCCTCGTAGGCCAGCGCCTTGACTTCAAACTTGGGCTGTTCGCGAGCGAAATCCCTGAGCAGACGCGCGCCGGCGCCTGGATGCTCAAGAGAAAACGCCAGCAGAGACGGACCAACAAAAGTCTCGTTCAGGCACTCCCATGAAGTGCCCTGCAGGGCGCGACGGGCCAGCGTGTTACGCACAACGCGCAGCTGGACACCGTTATCTCGGGCCTTTTTACGCAGCGCCGTCATGGCGCCCACGTCAACACCGCGAGAGTCGGCTACGACAACGGAGAGCGCCTGTCCGGCAGTTTCGCTGACCTCAGCGACAATTGCCTTCTTGTCTTCAAGACCCAGGGGCATATTTTCACTCCTCGTGCCGGCCATCCGGGAGGATGACCATCGTGGTTACCATCTACTGATGACATACAGCAGAGTGGATGATGGCGTGTTGCCGGCTGGCAACAGGCGCCATCTGCGCAGGCCATTCACACAAGGCAAACGATTAAGCCGCCCCGACGGAGCGACACCTGCGGTCTTTGACGGCGCCCCGTTCCACCACGGGCACGGGGACCGCAAAGCAATCGGTAAAATCGATCAGTTCATGTAGGAATGATCGACGGTCACACCGGGACCCATGGTCGTGGACAGGGAAATCTTTTTGAGATAGACCCCTTTGGAAGTACTGGGCTTGAGCTTTTTCAGATCGTTGACCAGTGCTTCCAGATTGCCACGCAGGGCTTCGGGCGTGAAATCAACCTTGCCAATACCAGCATGGATAATGCCGTTTTTGTCGGTACGGAAACGTACCTGACCGGCCTTGGCATTCTTGACGGCAGTCGCCACGTCAGGAGTTACCGTACCCACCTTGGGGTTGGGCATCAGGCCGCGCGGGCCCAGAATCTGACCCAGCTGACCGACAACGCGCATGGCGTCCGGTGCTGCGATGACAACGTCAAAATCGAGGTTGCCCTTTTTGACTTCGGCGGCCAGATCATCCATGCCAACGATTTCAGCACCGGCTTCGCGCGCTGCATCAGCCGCGGCGCCCTGAGCGAAAACCGCGACACGGACGTCACGACCAGTGCCGTTGGGCAATACGGTAGCACCACGTACCACCTGATCCGATTTACGCGGATCGACACCCAGGTTGACAGCAACTTCTACACTTTCCTTGAATTTCACAGAGGAAATCTCGGACAGCAGTGCAGTGGCTTCATCAACACTGTAAACACGCGAGGCATCAACACGATCGCGAATCAGCTTCATGCGTCTGGAAAGCTTGGCCATGATCAGAGACCCTCCACGTTCAGGCCCATGCTGCGTGCAGTACCAGCAATGGTGCGCAAGGCAGCTTCAAGGTCGGCAGCCGTCAGATCAGGCTCCTTCGTGCGGGCAATCTCTTCGATCTGCTCACGCGTCACCGTACCAACCTTGTTCTTGTTCGGCTCACCGGAACCGGACTTGATGCCTGCAGCCTTTTTGAGCAGCACGGGCGCCGGCGGCGTCTTGGTGATGAACGTAAAGCTGCGGTCGGAATAAACCGTGATAACCACGGGCGTCGGCAGACCGACTTCCATATCCTGGGTTTCTGCGTTGAACGCCTTGCAGAATTCCATGATATTGACGCCGTGCTGACCGAGTGCCGGACCTACCGGCGGACTGGGGTTGGCCTTACCAGCTGCAACCTGCAGCTTGATATAAGCCTGTACTTTCTTGGCCATGATGGACTCCGATTGGGTAATAGCGCCTTGCGGCTCCCCCGACTATCGATGCAGCGATACTGCACCACCAGCACCCTTCGAACTTAAAGCTTCTCGACCTGCGAGAACTCAAGTTCGACGGGAGTAGAGCGCCCGAAAATCAGAACACTGACCTGCAGACGACTCTTCTCGTAATTGACTTCTTCAACCACGCCATTGAAATCTGCAAAGGGACCATCAGCAACACGGACGGTCTCACCAGCGTCAAACATGGTCTTGGGACGCGGTTTTTCAGTACCATCCTGCACGCGACGCAAAATGGCTTCTGCTTCATTGGGCGTAATGGGAGCGGGCTTTTCGGGCGTCCCGCCGATAAATCCCATTACCCTGGGCGTTTCATTAACCAGATGCCAACTACGGTCATCCATCGCCATTTCAACAAGCACGTAACCGGGATAAAACTTGCGCTCGCTCTTGCGGCGCTTCCCATCGCGCATTTCAACGACTTCTTCCGTAGGCACCAGTATTTCGCCGAAATGGTCTTCCATTTCGTAAAGCTTCACGCGCTCAGTCAGTGAACGCATGACCTGCTTTTCAAAACCAGAATAGGCGTGGACAACGTACCAGCGCTTAGTCATGCAAGCTCCTAACCAATGAGAGTCGACACCAGCCAACCGAAGAACATATCAATCAGCCAGAGCAACAGGCCCACGATGACAACTGCGCCCAGCACGATAGCGGTCGTTTGAAAGGTTTCCTGGCGGGTCGGCCAGACAACACGCTGAATTTCCTTCTTGGCGTTTCTGGCAAGCGAGGTCAGCTCACGGCCTCGTCCGGTGGTCAGCGCAATGCCCAGTGCGGCAACAACCAGCACAACAACGCCGACCACGCGATAAATCATCGGCTGATCGGCAAAATAGACATTACCTGCTACCGCAACAGCAACAAGCACCACGGCAGCAGCCCACTTGAGCGCATCAAAACGGGTATCCTGCACTTCGGCGGTCTGTTTCATGGGGAAGAAAACTCCTCAGGAGTGCGGCAATCGATTTACACACAAAAGCTGCCAATCTGAGGAAGACTGGCAGGCCAGGAGGGACTCGAACCCCCAACCTGCGGTTTTGGAGACCGCTGCTCTGCCAATTGAGCCACTGGCCTGTAACATCGTCGTCGTGATCACCTTTGCGAGCGGCGTGCACGATATCAAAAAGCCCGATGCAAGACAACCAACACATCGAACTAAAAAGGGCGACCCTTTTGGCTCGCCCTGAATGGAGCTCATGGACGGAATTGAACCGTCGACCTCACCCTTACCAAGGGTGTGCTCTACCCCTGAGCTACATGAGCATAACTCTTTACAACAACTGGAGCGGGCAGCGGGAATCGAACCCGCATCATCAGCTTGGAAGGCTGAGGTTCTACCATTAAACTATGCCCGCTTGCCCAATCTTTCAGCCACCATGTGACTGAAAAAAATCTTGGTGGAGGGAGGAGGATTCGAACCTCCGAAGCTCGCGCGGCAGATTTACAGTCTGCTCCCTTTGGCCACTCGGGAATCCCTCCAACTTGGCGGCAAATTATACCGACCTTTAAAGGCCTGTCAAGCCCTGCCCCTTTCTGCATGCATATCGCACTTTTTGCCGTTATGCGCTGCTTTCTGGAACGCGGCGCATTCTGTCAGAGCAATTGCGCAAACGCAAGTGCCTTGCGCATATCCGTTAAATTCGCTGGTTCAATCACCCGGGGCATACCTGCCAGCACACCCTTTTCTTCGGCAGATGTCACTGGAAAGAGCGCCTCAAGACCTGCATAAACCATGTCCGCCCAATGGGCATGCGGTATACGAAGACCGCGAGATACAAGTCCCGCATCGCCTCCGGTAATCAACAATGGCAGCGCCATGCCGTGGTGGTCGCAGACTTCCATGTAAAGACGGCTGATGGCACTGGTAGCCGACACGAACACACCGTGGTTGACCGCATCTACAGTATTGGTCCCAGGTGATAACGCATGCAGTACGTCCTGCTCCAGATCGATTGCCACCTTGCGGGTACCGAGTTTGAGGCTCTCCTTCATGAGTCTGAGCCCCGGAATAATATAGCCCCCAATGTGCCGCCCTCCGGGCAGTACGGCATCCATGGTAATGGCACTACCGCAGTCCACAGTGCAGCACCCACCAGTCAGCTGATACCCCGAGATCACCCCAAGCCAGCGATCCACTCCCAGTCGCTCGGGTGACTCATAGCCATTGTGAATACCAAGTGCCTCGGCCGTGGAGTGTGCAATGTGAATGGCATCAACGCGACGCTTCAAGAGCCTGACGGTGTCTTCCAGCACGTCCTGACGCGCTACATTCGATATCCGAATAACGTCGACAGTGTCCAGATCAGGAATATCGGCCCCCGAACGCCATTCGTTGCGCGTCCACATGGCACCCCGAGCGCGGATATCACTAGTCTTTTTATCCTTTAGTCGCCACTTCGACAAGGTGTTGCCAATATCCAGGTCAAGAATCATGAGCGACCACGCAGACTGACTTCGCCACCTGTAAAACGCCTGCATTTACCGTCAATACTGACCACAAGGTTGCCGGTATCATCAACACCCTGTGCAACACCATCATGAACTGTACTGCCCTGATGGATCCGGACTGCCTTGTTTCGATGGACGTGGTAGCCGTTCCAGCGGTCACGCCAGGCAGAAAACCCCGTTTTTTCAAAACACGCCAGCATCTGCATATGTTCCTCGATCATCGCGCTGACCAGCCCATTGCGCGACAATCCGGTTGTCAGATCAGCGAGTGCCGCAACCGGCTGTTCGATACCGGCCTTCCCCTTGTCGGAAAGCCGAATATTGACGCCAACACCGATCACCACCTGGCAGGGTCCGACGGCATCCCCACGAACCTCGACCAATATGCCTCCCAGCTTGAGAGTGCCTGAAGGCGTTGACACCAGCAGGTCATTGGGCCATTTCAGCTGAACATCCACGCCGTGTGCCGACAATAGATCTGCCATGACCACACCGACTGCCAGACTCAAACCTTCCAGCGCCCCTACCCCGCTTTCAAACTGCCAGCCAACGGAGAAGTGAATATTGCCGCCCCATTCACTATAGAAGGAACGCCCACGACGCCCCCTGCCGGCACTTTGCCACTCCGCCAGACAGACTTCACCATGTCCGGCACCCTGCGCAAAGCGCTCCAGCAGATAGGTGTTGGTGGAATTCACCGCATCTTCCACAAAAAGATGTTTGAGGTGCTGACGTGCACAGCGTGACAGGCCTGCCACGATGTCGGCACCACGAAACGGCTCGGGCGGGTCGAGAAGGCGATAGCCACACCCTCTGGTGGTTTCGACAGAAAGCCCTAGTCCTTCAAGCTTTCGCAGCTGTTTCCACACCGCGGTCCGCGACACCCCTACTTCCCTTCCCAGCGCCTCCCCTGAATGGAAGGCACCGTCGCTCATCAGTCTAATCAGATCGCTGACACTCATGGAATTGCATTCATGGCCTGGAACCCTTGTATCCACCTGCATCGCGACGAGCCATGCTCCTGCCTCCCGGCGCAATACGCGAAAAACAAAAAGGGTACCCCTTTGGGTACCCTTTGTAATCTCCAAACAGTGCATTTGGTGTCAGTGATAACCCTCGCCGGCACGCACCTTGCCTCGAAAAACGTAATAACTGTAGGCCGTATAGGCGAGCACAATGGGAACCAGTACCACATAGCCGACGATCAAAAATGTCTGACTGGCCCGGGCCGAAGAAGCATCCCACAGCGTAATGTCAGGGGGGATGATCAATGGAAAGAAGCTGATCACAAGACCCGAGAGCCCGAGGAAAAACAGTCCCAGAATCTTGAAGAACAGGCGACGTTCATGGGCGTGAGTAACGTCATTCCAGATACTCCAGGAAAACAGCGCGACCAGAATCGGTACCGGAGCAAACCAGGCGATATTGGGAAAGGTAAACCAGCGTTCGGCAATACGCCCATTTGATAGTGGCGTCCAGACACTGATCACGATCATGGCAGCCACCAGCAACAGCGTCAGAGGACGAGCCAGCTGATAAAACCGCTGTTGGAGGTCACCTTCCGTTTTCATGATCAGCCAGCCGGCACCCAAAAGCGCATAGCCTGCCATCAGTGCCAGTCCGGTAAACAGCGCAAACGGTGAGAACCAGTCAAAGGCGCCGCCCTGGTAAGCGCGCTCCGAGACGGCCAGACCGTTGATAATGCCACCCAGTACAACGCCCTGACTAAAGGTGGCAACCATGGCGCCGCCACTGAAGGCAAGATCAAACCATTTGCGTGAGCGGTTGGACTTGAAACGAAACTCGAAGGCGATGCCGCGAAAGATCAATGCCAGCAGCATCAGAATCAACGGTAGATACATTGCTGGCAGAATGACCGCATACGCCAGAGGGAAGGCGCCATAGAGCCCGGCGCCCCCCAGGATCATCCATGTCTGATTGCCGTCCCATACCGGCGCCACGGTATTCATCATGACATCGCGCTTTTCATCGCCCCGGATGAAAGGAAACAGGATGCCCACCCCAAGACTAAAGCCGTCCATCATGACGTACATGGCGACTGCAAAACCAATCAGCAGATACCAGATGACCGGTAGATCAATTGTCATGCTCATGGCTCCCAATCAATTTTGCTCTTCAAAGCTGCTTTCGGCCGCCGACATGGGCCGCTTGGGCTGACGCTCATGACCAGGCCCCCCGGCGGGCACCATGTTCATCGGTTCGGAGCGGATCAGTTTCAGCATGTAGTAGATTCCGATGCCGAAAATAATGGCATAGACCACCATAAAACCAATCAGCGTTGTCACCATGCTTGCCAGACTGTGCGATGAGACAGCATCCTCGGTTCGCAGCATGCCGTAGACCACCCACGGCTGACGCCCGGCTTCTGTCGTGATCCAGCCGGCCAGAAGCGCAATGAAACCGACCGGCGTCGTGAACAGGGCAATGCGCTGAAACCAGCGAGCCTCGTAAAGCTTCCCCTTCCAGCGTAGAAACAGCCCTACAACACCCATGCCCAGCATCAGCATGCCCAGCCCCACCATAATCCTGAAGCTCCAGAAGACCAGCGGCACATTGGGCCATTCATCACGCGGCCAGTCCTTGAGCCCCTGAATCTGGCCATCAAGGGTATGCGTCAAAATCAGGCTGCTGGCATAGGGCACTTTCAGCTCAAGGCGATTGACCCCTTCGTCCATATTCGGCAGGGCGAAAAGCACCAGTGGCATGCCCTTCTGTCCGGGTTCGTTCTCCCAGTGCCCCTCCATGGCCGCCACCTTGGCAGGCTGGTGCTCCAGCGTGTTGAGGCCGTGCATGTCGCCGGCGATAATTTGTACCGGCAGCGCGACAAGGATGGCCCACATTGCCATGGAAAACATTTTGCGGGCGGCCAGATCACGGCGATTGCGCAGAAGGTGATAGGCCCCTACCCCACCGACGACGAATCCAACCGAGATGAAAGCTGCCAGCCCCATGTGAACAATGCGATAGGGGAACGACGGATTGAACATGATCTCGAGCCAGTTGGCCGGCTCAAACCGCCCATCGATGACCTCATAGCCGGCAGGTGTTTGCATCCAGCTGTTGGACATCAAAATCCAGGTCATCGAAATCAGGGTGCCCACGGCAACGAGACAGGTTGCCGTAAAGTGCAACCGCTTGCTGACCCGGCCTTCGCCGAACAGCATGATGCCCAAAAAGCCGGCCTCCATGAAAAAGGCCGTGAGCACCTCATAGGTGAGCAGCACTCCGGTGATATCCCCTGCCCTTTCGGCAAAACCGCTCCAGTTGGTGCCGAATTCATAGGCCATTACCACACCAGAGACAACGCCCAGCCCGAAAACGACAGCAAAGATACGCACCCAGAAACGATAGAGATTATGGTAAATTTCATTGCCCGTTTTTAACCACAGCCCTTCCAGCACCATCAGATAGCTGGCAAGTCCGATCGAAAAAGCGGGAAAAAGAATATGAAAGGAAACAGTAAAGGCGAACTGGAAGCGCGCCAGGTCTAAAGCATCAAACCCCAGCATTGGCTTGGCTCTCCTGCCTTGGGTTCTGGACAGTCACGGAATCTATGAAGTTAGAGCATTCACGCAACAAAGTGAAACCCTCGGGACATCATGTCGCATGATGGCGTGCCTGCATCGCAGGAAAGCAAACGGTCGAGAAAACGAAAGAAGCAATGCTGATCGACGACAGCGTCGATACAGCATTGAATTGATTAGACGTGCTGGGGGGCTGTCAGAGCAAACTGCGCCGTTTCAGATCGTGATACCGGTTTTTGATAGTCGATTGCCATGACGGCACTCAAAACGGTGACTACCAGTATCGATATACCAAAAAGCTGGCGAGCCCAGCGGCCGTCATCTTCCTGCCGATAACGGGTAACGGCGATATAGAGCCAGTAAAGCGTTATGGCAGTCATGACCACCAGATAGATGTAGCCGGTATACCCCGTCAACGTCAGCATCATTGCAGCGATGCCGAATGCGACGATATAGCCAACGGTCTGGCGCTTGGCAGAGGCCACGCCTTTTGCAACCGAGAGCACGGGTATGGAAGCAGCCCGGTAATCTTCCAGCCGGAAAATGGCGATCGCATAGGAATGCGGCATCTGCCAGAGACTGAAAATCAGCAGTACCAGCACCGCCCCCAGATCAAACTGGTTGCTGACGGCACAGTAGCCGATGACTGGCGGAGCAGCACCTGACAGACTACCGATCAACGTGCCATGAACCGAGTGCCGCTTTAGCCAGAGGCTATAGGCACCCACGTAAATGGCAAAGCCGAACAGGGCCACCCCTGCAGCCAGCGGATTGGCAACCAGCAGTAAAAGTAAAAAGCCTGCTACACCCAGCAGGCCGGCCATGATCAGCGCAGAGCGAACATCGATCGTGCCTTCGACAAGCGCACGCTTTTGCGTGCGCGCCATGTACTCGTCAATGTCACGATCAATGACATTGTTGAACACACAACCGGAAGCAACGACCAGCGACACCCCAATAGCGGTGGCGAAAAACAACGCCAGGTCGATGCTTCCTTTCGAGGCCAGAAAGAATCCCCCTGTTACCGAGATCAGATTGCCGAAGACAATGCCCGGCTTCGTTAGCAGGAGATATCTTTTAAGCATCGGGACAGACTTCTTACATCCCCACCATCAAATTATGGTTGAGATGGAACATGATCCACACCGATCCCACTACAACGATGCCCACGATCAAAATCGTGAACCATAGCGAGATCATGTTCCAGCGTGGCCCTGATCCTTCATCAAGGTGAAGGAAATACACTACCTGCACCACGATCTGTACGACCGCCATGATCATGATGATCGCCAGGGTGGTCATGGCCGATAACGCACCGGTCATGACAAGCCCGAAGGGAATGACCGTCAGGATGATGGAGAGTATCAGGCCCGTGGTATAGGACTTGATACTGCCATGATCGTGGCTTTCCTTTGATTGATGCTGATTGGACATTAAATGACCCCCATCAGATAGACGATGGTGAATACGCAGATCCAGATGATATGCAGGAAGTGCCAGAACAGGCTCAGACACATCAGCCTTGACCGATTCATGTCAGTCAGGCCCTTGGTTGCAATCTGGATCAACAAAATGATGGCCCAGATAACACCAGAGGTGACGTGCAGACCGTGCGTACCGACCAGCGTAAAGAAGGACGACAGGAAAGCGCTGCGCTGCGGCCCGGCACCTTCAGAGATGAAGTGATGGAACTCGTAGACCTCAAGAGCAACAAACACTGCACCCAGTACCAGTGTCAGAGCCAGCCAGAGCATGGTGCCCTGCTTGTTCCCCTTGTTCATGGCAAGCGTTGCCAGCCCGATCATGAAGCTACTGGCCAACAGTACGAAGGTTTCTACCAGAACAAAGGGCAGCTCAAACAGTTCGTGCGAAGTAGGGCCACCGGCATAGTTCGTGCCCAATACTGCGTAGGTTGCAAAGATCGATGCAAACAGTACGCAGTCACTCATGATATAGATCCAGAAACCAAATACCTTGGTCGCTACCGGATCATGATGCTCATGGTCATGGTGCTCATGCCCGTGGGCATGAGCGTCCTGATTGGTCATTGATTGAGTCGACATGTGTTACGCCTGATTTGACAATTTTTGATAACGCTGACTTTCGATGCGCTCGACTTCAGCCGCAGGAACGTAATAGTCAATATCGTCATTGAAGGTACGCAGCACCATGGTGACGAAGATACCTACTGCCGAAACGATCGCCAGCCACCAGATATGCCAGATCAGAGCAAAGCCGAAAACAGAAGCAATGATACCGATGAAGAATCCGGCCGAGGTGTTTTTCGGCATGTGGATATCCTGATATTCGGCAGGCTTTTGCTCACTGATACCCTTTTCCTTCATGTGCCAGAAGGCATCACGCTCTTCAACAACGGGCGTATGCGCGAAGTTGTAGAAAGGTGCCGGTGAAGGAATGGACCATTCCAGCGTACGACCGCCCCACGGGTCGCCAGTCTCGTCAATATTCTTGTGACGATTCTTGATGCTGACCACCACCTGCAGAAGCTGACAGGCAATACCGCAGGCGATGATGAGGGCGCCAATGGCAGCCACGATCAGCGGGAAATGCCAGTCCGGGTTGTCGTAGCTGTTCAGACGACGGGTCATGCCCATGAATCCGAGAGCGTACAGCGGCATGAAAGCCACAAAGAATCCCACGATCCAGCACCAGGCAGACGCCTTGCCAAGCCTTTCATCAAGCTTGAATCCAAACACCTTCGGGAACCAGTAGGTGAAACCTGCCAGATAACCGAACACGACACCGCCGATAATGACGTTATGGAAGTGGGCGATCAAAAACAGGCTGTTGTGCAGTACATAGTCAGCACCCGGTACAGCCAGCAGTACCCCGGTCATGCCGCCGATGGTAAAGGTAATGAGAAAGCCCAGCGTCCAGGCCATCGGCACGGTGAACTGCACCCGACCTTCGTACATGGTGAACAGCCAGTTGAAGATTTTGACCCCGGTCGGGATCGCAATGATCATCGTGGCGATACCAAAGAAGGAGTTTACGTTGGCGCCGGCGCCCATGGTGAAGAAGTGGTGCAGCCAGACAATGAACGACAGCACGGTGATGGCAATCGTGGCGTAAACCATGGAGGTATAGCCAAACAGACGCTTCTTGCAGTAGGTCGCCACAACCTCGGCAAAGATACCAAAGGCAGGCAGTACCAGAATATAAACCTCGGGATGTCCCCAAGCCCAGATGAGGTTGACATACATCATCTGGTTGCCACCCATGTCATTGGTAAAGAAATGGGTACCAAGGTAACGATCAAGCGTCAGCAGTGCGATGGTGACCGTCAGGATGGGGAAAGCCGTAATGATCAGCACATTGGTGCACAGTGCCGTCCAGGTGAACATCGGCATCTTCATCAGAGTCATGCCCGGGGCACGCATCTTCAGAATGGTGACGAAGAAGTTCACACCGGTCAGCAGCGTACCGATACCTGATATCTGTAGACTCCATATCCAGTAATCCACGCCGACGCCCGGACTGTACTGAATATCGGATAGCGGCGGATAGGCCAGCCAGCCCGTTGCTGCAAACTCGCCAACACCCAGCGACACGTTGACCAGAATGACGCCGGCCATCGTCAGCCAGAAGCTCAACGAGTTAAGAAACGGGAAGGCAACATCGCGAGCGCCGATTTGCAGCGGCACGACAATGTTCATCAGACCCACCATGAACGGCATGGCCATAAAGAAGATCATGATCACGCCATGCGCGGTAAAGATCTGGTCATAGTGTTCGGGTGGCAGATAACCTTCTGCCCCGCCTGAAGCAATGGCCTGTTGCGAGCGCATCATGATGGCGTCGGAAAAGCCGCGTATCAGCATGACAATCGCGACGATGATATACATCACGCCAAGGCGCTTGTGGTCAACGGAAGTAATCCACTCCTTCCAGAGATATCCCCACTTCTTGAAATAGGTAATAGCGGCAGCTATCGCCAACCCCATCAGCGCCGCCACGCCCAGAACCACCATAACAATGGGTTCATGGTAGGGGACGGCTTCAATACTAAGTTTGCCGAACATGTTTACTCCTCAGCCCCATGATGCGAGCTATCGCCCGACGTGATGTAACTGTTGACAATATCGGTGTAAAGGCCAGGAGTAACGGTAGAGAAGTACTCGACCGGATTGTCTCGGCTGGGCTTGGCCAGCTCATTGAAACTATCCTGCTGCAGGGCTTCCGAAGATTGTCGAACGTCGTCGACCCACTGCTGGAACCCTTCATCCGATGTTGCCAGTGCCTTGAAATGCATACCGCTAAAGCCATGGCCGCTGTAGTTGGCTGACATGCCCGGGTAAGTCCCTTCTTCCGAGGCCAGCAAATGAACGGTATTTTCCATTCCTGCCATGGCATAGATCTGACTGCCAAGCTGCGGAATGAAAAACGAGTTCATGACGCTGTTGGAAGTCACACGAAACTCGACCGGCGTATCGACCGGGAATGCCAGCTCATTGACCGAGGCGATGCCCTGCTCGGGATAAATGAACAGCCATTTCCAGTCCATTGCCATGACCTGAATGACGATGGGCTCCCTGTCGGACTCAGGCACGCGATGCGGATCAAGGGCATGCGTACTGCGCCATGTCAAAATGCTCAGGATGAGAATGATGGCAAGCGGTATTGCCCAGACGACCACTTCAATCTTGTTGGAGTGAGACCAGTTGGGCGAGTACTTGGCATTCTTGATGTAGTTGTAACGCCATGCAAACAGAAGCGTCATGACAATGACGGGGATTACCACGATCATCATCAGAAAAAACGACGTCATGATCAGGTATTTCTGTTCAGCGCCGATCGGCCCCTTGGGATCGAGAAGACTAGATCCCGTACAACCACTGAGCACGAATGCGACAGTAGCAAGCAGTGACACCCTTTTAAGAATGTCTGGATAGTTCCATTTTCTCATCTCACGCTCTCTTGAACGGCCAGCTTGAACACTTCGCTTTTGCCCGGCCAGAGGGGCCGGAAATGCGTGACAGGTACCTGCTCGCTTCCGGTCACGGTCTGACAGCAACGCTCACGGATGGCATCTACCGCGCCAGACAGCCTGACGTTGCAGGAGTGTCTGATGGTTTTATCGTTGGAAGTGACTGTCCTGGACGGATGCTTCCCGCCTGTGACTGCTCCCAGCAGAAAGGTGACGTGTAAAGTCATCTACTGACTGAAAGCGGCAGGCATGACAGCCCTGAATGGCGCTATACGCTGCCACTGCTATTGTTCAGTTTTTCGCCTGTTGACTTCAAGTGCTGTGACAAAAGCTTATTTAGACCTTGGCATTAGAAAGCAGGCATCCAAAAGGTCTTTATGTAAGTGAGCACTTCGCAATCAGAGCCGATACTGCGGATTCGTTTGACAGTCGACAGCTGAAAGTGTCAGGCAAAAAGCCTTGAACCCGTGCGACAAAACACCGCGGCATGATACATGGAACCTTCTACCAATTCCATTCGTCACAGAGGGAGCCTCTGTCATCGTTGCTGTGTAATACGCCAGCCCTCAGTATTTCACCTGCAACCCTTCAGGTCACATACAAATTCCCTGCACCCCTGCCGGACCGTTAAAATGATGCGCTGCCTCAAGGTCTTCGGAGAATCATGAAACACATTTCATTGAATGCGGGTGAATACCGTGCAGTTGCGGGCCTTGGCATGCTGTATGCCTTTCGCATGCTGGGGCTTTTCATGGTACTGCCCGTGCTCGCTCTTTATGCCCGGGAACTGGAAGGATCGACCCCCTTTCTTATCGGTATTGCACTTGGCGGCTACGGGCTGGCACAGGCCATTTTTCAAATCCCCTTTGGCGCACTTTCGGACCGTCTGGGGCGCAAGCAGATTATTGCTCTTGGGCTGCTGCTCTTTTTTGCCGGTAGCGTCATGGCAGCACTGTCCACTTCCATTTATGGGGTCATTGCCGGACGTTGTCTGCAGGGCAGCGGCGCCATTGCCGGCGCGCTCATGGCACTACTGGCAGACAAGACGAGAGAGGAAACCAGAACGACGGCCATGGCAGCCATTGGCATGAGTATTGGCCTGGCTTTCGGCCTGGCAATGGCGCTGGGGCCGTTTCTGGCGGAGGTTTTTGGCCTGTCAGGCGTGTTCTGGAGCACCGCGCTGCTGGCGCTTGTCGGCCTTCTTATCCTATGGCGGCTGGTCCCTTCAGCACCAGCTAGACAGCATCGTGATGTTGGCGTGGACCCAGGCCAGTTAAGAAAGATGCTGTTTCAGAGCGAGCTTCTACGCCTGAACTTTTCGATTTTCGCCCTTCATGCCATTTTGACAGGCTGTTTTATTGCCCTGCCTCTCAGGCTCGAAAATCTTGGCATCGACGCCCAGTACCATGGCTGGGTATATCTGCCCGTCATGGCGGCCGGCTTTTTTGCCATGGTGCCGCTGATCATTGCAGCGGAAAAATATCGCCACATGAAAATCGTATTCATGGGTGCTGTAGCCGCGATGACACTGGCACTTTTTGCTCTTGGCGAAGCGGGACAGACAAGATGGTTATTGATTGTGTTGTTGCTGATCTTTTTCACCGGCTTCAACCTTATGGAGGCCATGCTGCCTTCAATGATCAGCAAGCTCTCTCCTGCCGGCGCGAAAGGAACGGCCATGGGCGTGTACTCTACCAGTCAGTTTCTGGGAGCCAGCGTTGGAGGCGGTTTTGGCGGTGCAATTGCCGGTCATTTCGGGATCGATGCTGTCTTCTTGTTTGCTGCGGCACTCGGTGCCTTGTGGTTTCTTGCCATTTTAAACATGAAGGTGCCCAAACATCTTTCCAGTGAAGTTGTTTCCCTCAAGGGCAGAAATATTACGGACAGCAACGAATGCAGCAGGCAGCTTAAAAGCATTGCAGGTATTGAAGATGTGCTGGTTGTCGAAGAGGAAGGCGTGGCTTATTTGAAGGTTGACCGCGACGTTATTGATCGCGATGCGCTGACGCATTGGCTGCAGGTATCACCGTAGTTCGAGCCTACCTCCGGGCTATAGCTTGTTATAAAAAGGCATCCTGATGGATGCCTTTTTATTGTTCATGATTCCGCCCTGTCACGTACCGATGGTGTCAGTTGCTTATCACCATTGAGGCCCACCTGTATGAAGCATCGGCTAATTATTTCCAGGTAGCGCCTGGACCAGAAGCTAGAGAAGATCTTGTTTGGATGCTTTAGCGCCTGAAATGTACATGCATACGTCATCATGATAATACGTATCGGGTATTCTGGTTCGCCACTTTGCCGCGCCGGGGCTGGCCGACTGGCTGCGCATCTCGATCGGTACCGAGGCGGAGATGACGGCGCTGGCGACCGTGCCCTGAGGGGCCCTGTCCGGCGGTCACGTCAGTGACCGCCGGGCAGGCGCCACGCCGGCGCCGGCGAGCACCCATAAAAGAACCCCGATCCTGTTAAGGACCGGGGTTCGGAAGGGGTGCCTGACGATGACCTACTCTCACATGGGGAGACCCCACACTACCATCGGCGCGGAGCCGTTTCACTACCGAGTTCGGGAAGGGATCGGGTGGTGCCGGCACGCTATGGTCGTCAGGCAATTCTGCAGACCGGCTGCCCTTTGGGCAGCGGGTCAAAATCGGGATCATGCTGATCGATACATCAACGCATTCGTGTGATGCGAACCACTTGGGTGTTATATGGTCAAGCCTCACGGGCAATTAGTACGCGTCAGCTCAATGCATTGCTGCACTTACACACCGCGCCTATCGACCTCGTCGTCTTCGAGGGCCCTTCAGGGAGCTCGAGGCTCCAGGGAAGTTTCATCTTGAAGGGGGCTTCCCGCTTAGATGCCTTCAGCGGTTATCCCGTCCGCACATAGCTACCCGGCGGTGCCATTGGCATGACAACCGGTACACCAGCGGTGCGTCCACTCCGGTCCTCTCGTACTAGGAGCAGCACTTCTCAAACTTCCGACGCCCACGGCAGATAGGGACCGAACTGTCTCACGACGTTCTAAACCCAGCTCGCGTACCACTTTAAATGGCGAACAGCCATACCCTTGGGACCGACTTCAGCCCCAGGATGTGATGAGCCGACATCGAGGTGCCAAACACCGCCGTCGATATGAACTCTTGGGCGGTATCAGCCTGTTATCCCCGGAGTACCTTTTATCCGTTGAGCGATGGCCCTTCCATACAGAACCACCGGATCACTAGAACCTGCTTTCGCACCTGCTCGACATGTCCGTCTCGCAGTCAAGCACCCTTATGCTCTTGCACTCATTGCACGATTTCCAACCGTGCTGAGGGTACCTTAGTGCTCCTCCGTTACTCTTTGGGAGGAGACCGCCCCAGTCAAACTACCCACCACACACTGTCCTCACACCGGATCACGGTGCGGAGTTAGAACGCCGATGATACCAGGCTGGTATTTCAAGGTTGGCTCCACCCCGACTGGCGTCGGGGTTTCAAAGCCTCCCAGCTATCCTACACAAGTAACATCAGCGTCCAGTGTGAAGCTATAGTAAAGGTTCACGGGGTCTTTCCGTCTAGCCGCGGGTACACTGCATCTTCACAGCGATTTCAATTTCACTGAGTCTCGGGTGGAGACAGCGTGGCCATCATTACGCCATTCGTGCAGGTCGGAACTTACCCGACAAGGAATTTCGCTACCTTAGGACCGTTATAGTTACGGCCGCCGTTTACCGGGGCTTCGATCAAGAGCTTCGCCTTGCGGCTAACACCATCAATTAACCTTCCGGCACCGGGCAGGCGTCACACCCTATACGTCCGCTTACGCGTTGGCAGAGTGCTGTGTTTTTAATAAACAGTTGCAGCCACCTGGTCTCTTCGGCCGGTCAGAGCTCAAGGAGCAAGTCCCGTCACCCTGGCCGGCGCACCTTCTCCCGAAGTTACGGTGCCATTTTGCCTAGTTCCTTCACCCGAGTTCTCTCATACGCCTTGGTATTCTCTACCTGACCACCTGTGTCGGTTTGGGGTACGATCGCATGTTATCTGAAGCTTAGAGGCTTTTCCCGGAAGCGTGGCATCAGTGACTTCCAGACCGTGGTCTGTTCGTCTCGCGTCTCGGCTTGTAGAGGACCGGATTTGCCTGATCCTCAGGCCTACTCGCTTTCACCGGGGCAACCAGCGCCCGGCTCACCTAGCCTTCTTCGTCCCCCCATCGCAATAACATCCGGTACGGGAATATTGACCCGTTTCCCATCGACTACGCCTTTCGGCCTCGCCTTAGGGGTCGACTCACCCTGCTCCGATTGTCGTCGAACAGGAACCCTTGGTCTTCCGGCGGGGCGGGTTTTCACCGCCCTTGTCGTTACTCATGTCAGCATTCGCACTTGTGATACCTCCAGCAGACCTCACGATCCACCTTCGCAGGCTTACACAACGCTCCTCTACCGCGCATCCATAAGGATGCACCCGCAGCTTCGGTACCCGGTTTGAGCCCCGTTACATCTTCCGCGCAGGCCGACTCGACCAGTGAGCTATTACGCTTTCTTTAAAGGATGGCTGCTTCTAAGCCAACCTCCTGGCTGTCTGTGCCTTCCCACATCGTTTCCCACTTAACCGGGATTTTGGGACCTTGGCTGGCGGTCTGGGTTGTTTCCCTTTTCACAACGGACGTTAGCACCCGCTGTGTGTCTCCCACGCTGTACTCACCGGTATTCGGAGTTTGCCTCGGGTTGGTAAGCCGGGATGGCCCCCTAGCCGAAACAGTGCTCTACCCCCGGTGGTAATACGTGAGGCGCTACCTAAATAGCTTTCGAGGAGAACCAGCTATCTCCGAGCTTGATTAGCCTTTCACTCCGATCCACAGCTCATCTCAGCATTTTTCAACATACTTGAGTTCGGACCTCCAGTCAGTGTTACCTGACCTTCATCCTGGCCATGGATAGATCGCCCGGTTTCGGGTCTATTCCCAGCAACTAATTCGCCCATTTAAGACTCGGTTTCCCTGCGCCTCCCCTATTCGGTTAAGCTCGCTACTGAAAATAAGTCGCTGACCCATTATACAAAAGGTACGCAGTCACAGAACAAGTCTGCTCCCACTGCTTGTACGCACACGGTTTCAGGATCTATTTCACTCCCCTCGCCGGGGTTCTTTTCGCCTTTCCCTCACGGTACTGGTTCACTATCGGTCAGTCAGGAGTATTTAGCCTTGGAGGATGGTCCCCCCATGTTCAGTCAGGGTTTCACGTGCCCCGACCTACTCGATTTCACAATGCTCGGATTTCGGCTACGGGACTATCACCCGCTATGGTCAGACTTCCCAGACTGTTTGCCTATCGGTTGCACTGCTTAAGGGCTGGTCCCCGTTCGCTCGCCGCTACTGGGGGAATCTCAATTGATGTCTTTTCCTCGGGGTACTTAGATGTTTCAGTTCTCCCGGTTCGCCTTCATGAGTTATGTATTGGCTCATGAATACTTACCTGATGGTAAGTGGGTTTCCCCATTCGGAAATCGCCGGGTCGCAGGTCATTTGCCACCTCACCGACGCTTATCGCAGGCTGTCACGTCCTTCATCGCCTCTGACTGCCTAGGCATCCACCGTGTGCGCTTAATCGCTTGACCATATAACCCCAAGGGGTCCGGTTTCACGATCACACGACATTTGCTGGAATACGTACGACATTACGTATCACAGCAAACTTATACGTTGTCTGCCGGCCGGGTCACGACACCCTTCCGAAGAAGGGGTGTTCACCGACCGACAGGTCAGCATGATCCACATTGTTAAAGAGCGTACTGTCAAAAAGACAGTCAGAAATCATGTCGATGATCTGTCATCATCATGACTTTTGACTGTGGTTTCATCAGTATCAGCGAGACTGTTTGTATGCACCGAGCCGGTATGGTGGAGCCTAGCGGGATCGAACCGCTGACCTCCTGCGTGCAAGGCAGGCGCTCTCCCAGCTGAGCTAAGGCCCCGACAGGTTGGTGGGTCTGGGCAGACTTGAACTGCCGACCTCACCCTTATCAGGGGTGCGCTCTAACCAACTGAGCTACAGACCCAAGCAGTCTTCGCTCTATCCGATCAGGCAATTTGTGTGGACGCGCTGGTTCGCGTGAGCACTTTAGTCGTTTAAGGAGGTGATCCAGCCGCAGGTTCCCCTACGGCTACCTTGTTACGACTTCACCCCAGTCATGAACCACACCGTGGTGATCGCTCTCCCGAAGGTTAAGCTAACCACTTCTGGTGCAGTCCACTCCCATGGTGTGACGGGCGGTGTGTACAAGGCCCGGGAACGTATTCACCGTGGCATTCTGATCCACGATTACTAGCGATTCCGACTTCACGGAGTCGAGTTGCAGACTCCGATCCGGACTGAGGCCGGCTTTATGGGATTGGCTTCACGTCGCCGCTTCGCAACCCTTTGTACCGGCCATTGTAGCACGTGTGTAGCCCTGCTCGTAAGGGCCATGATGACTTGACGTCGTCCCCACCTTCCTCCGGTTTGTCACCGGCAGTCTCCCTGAAGTTCCCGGCCGGACCGCTGGCAAAAAGGGATAGGGGTTGCGCTCGTTACGGGACTTAACCCAACATTTCACAACACGAGCTGACGACAGCCATGCAGCACCTGTCTCTGCGTTCCCGAAGGCACTCTCCCATCTCTGGGAGATTCGCAGGATGTCAAGAGCAGGTAAGGTTCTTCGCGTTGCATCGAATTAAACCACATGCTCCACCGCTTGTGCGGGCCCCCGTCAATTCATTTGAGTTTTAGCCTTGCGGCCGTACTCCCCAGGCGGTCGACTTATTGCGTTAACTGCGCCACCAAACCCTCAAGGGGTCCAACGGCTGGTCGACATCGTTTACGGCGTGGACTACCAGGGTATCTAATCCTGTTTGCTACCCACGCTTTCGCGCCTCAGCGTCAGTGTCAGTCCAGAAGGCCGCCTTCGCCACTGGTATTCCTCCCGATCTCTACGCATTTCACCGCTACACCGGGAATTCCACCTTCCTCTCCTGCACTCTAGCCTGCCAGTTCCGAATGCCGTTCCCGGGTTGAGCCCGGGGCTTTCACATCCGGCTTGGCAAGCCGCCTACGCGCCCTTTACGCCCAGTAATTCCGATTAACGCTTGCACCCTCCGTATTACCGCGGCTGCTGGCACGGAGTTAGCCGGTGCTTCTTCTGTGGGTGATGTCCTTCATGGTGGTTATTAACCACCATGCCTTCTTCCCCACTGAAAGTGCTTTACAACCCGAAGGCCTTCTTCACACACGCGGCATGGCTGGATCAGGGTTTCCCCCATTGTCCAATATTCCCCACTGCTGCCTCCCGTAGGAGTCCGGGCCGTGTCTCAGTCCCGGTGTGGCTGATCATCCTCTCAGACCAGCTACGGATCGTTGCCTTGGTGAGCCGTTACCTCACCAACAAGCTAATCCGACATGGGCTCATCCGATAGCGCAAGGTCCGAAGATCCCCTGCTTTCTCCCGTAGGACGTATGCGGTATTAGCTCGGGTTTCCCCGAGTTATCCCCCACTACCGGGCAGATACCCATGCATTACTCACCCGTCCGCCGCTCGTCAGCGGGTAGCAAGCTACCCCTGTTACCGCTCGACTTGCATGTGTTAGGCCTGCCGCCAGCGTTCAATCTGAGCCATGATCAAACTCTTCAGTTTATTTTGAAGCTTTGAGATTCGTTTCGAAGCCTGCCGAAGCAGTCATCGAGGTGAATCAATCCGGGCTCGAGGTCAAACTAGTACTCTTGACGAGTGTTCGTCTGCTCGATTATCTATGTGACTGGTGTCACACGAGCCAGACGCCCACACAAATTGCCTGATCGACTTGTTAAAGAGCGTCTCGAAGATGTTGCCTCAGTCGCCGTGGCGGCTGCTTCGAGAGAGTGGGCATTTTACAGCCCTGAATCGAAAAGTCAACCTCTTTTTTTCGATCCGGAAGTCAGCGGCTGGATTTGAAATCCTGATTGAGCGACCAAAACCTTAGTCAAAACAATCACCTGCCAAACTTCTCCGCTGCCTCGTCGCCGTGTGCTCCGTGGCAGCGGATGCGTACTTTATAGATCAGACCGGGACCACGCAACCCCTTTTGCCAAAAAGTTTCATCTTTCTGTCATGACGGTGAAAGAAGCATGATACGCCTGCCTTCATACCCTCTTTGGATAGCCGGCTTTCATGAAAGGCCGCTCTTCATATATCCATCCTTGAAAAGCAGTTTATAGAGAGCCCTGTCAGGGGACTGCCAACCAAGAAAAAGCCCGCAACTGACAATGTCAGCTGCGGGCTTCGTGGATCTTCCTGATCCCGACACATCACCTTCCGTGGTGATGTCCTTGAAATTTACACCAAGGCTTCCCTTCCATGGGTGCAACGCTTCCTTGCGTCCGCTGCCTCGGTGTACAGACAAATCTACCTGACTGTAGCGGACATGTCCAACTTTTTGTAAGGAAAACTGCTGCAGGTGTATGACTTGTCCAGGAATAGAGTTATGCCTTGTGCAACATGACCCTTGCATAGCGCTTCTTGCCAGCCTGAATCACGTAGTCATGGCCCACTGTGAGCATATGATCTGCCTCTACCTTATGCCCATCGACCCAGACGCGCGCATTTTTCAGCATGTCCTTTGCCTGGGCCCCGTTGTTGGCAAGGCCGGCACGATTGAGGATCAGAGCAATGGGTGCCTCGGTCATGTCCTCGACAGTCACCTCCACTTCCGGCAGATCGTCGGGCAGCTCACCCTCCTTGAGCTGATTGCCGCTGGCCCGGTGGGCGCCAGCCGCCGCCTCTTCACCATGAAAGCGGGCGACCAGCTCGCGCGCCAGCACCATCTTGACGTCACGCGGGTTGGCTCCCTTGTCTACATCACTCATCAACGCCCGTACCTCATCCATCGGCTTGAGCGAGAGCAGTTCGAAGTAGCGCCACATGAGTGAGTCCGGCATCGAGACAATCTTGTTGAACATTTCCCCGGGCCGGTCGGTAATGCCCACATAGTTGCCCAGCGACTTGGACATCTTCTGTACACCATCAAGACCTTCAAGCAGCGGCATGGTCAGCACGACCTGCGGCGCCTGCCCGTAATGCTTTTGAAGCTCACGACCCATCAACAAATTGAATTTCTGATCGGTACCGCCGATTTCGATATCGGCTTCCAGCGCCACCGAGTCATACCCCTGTATCAGCGGATAAAGGAATTCGTGAATGGCGATAGGCTGATTGCCGCGGTAGCGCTTTTCGAAATCATCGCGCTCAAGCATGCGTGCCACTGTTGACTGGGCGGCCAGCCCGATCAGGTCGGCTGCTGACATGGCGCTCATCCACTCGGCGTTAAAGACCACCTTCGTGCGCTCGGGATGGAGCACCTTGAACACCTGCTCCTGATAGGTACGGGCATTGGCCATGACGTCTTCCTGGGTCAACGGCTTTCGCGTCACGCTCTTGCCGGTCGGGTCACCAATACGCCCGGTGAAATCGCCGATAAGAAACAATACCTCATGCCCCAGATCCTGGAACTGGCGCAGCTTGTTCAAAAGCACCGTATGACCCAGGTGAAGGTCGGGCGCGGTAGGGTCGAAACCGGCCTTGATACGTAACGGCCGCTCCAGAGAGAGCTTCTTTTCCAGCTCTTCTTCTATAAGTACCTCGTGGACACCACGTTTGATCAGCGCCAGCGCCTCGGCAACATCGGCCATGACCTGCCTCTCCTGTATTCAGATAATTGCAGCTGCCCTCCCCTCGTCCGGTCCGCGGGCGAGCAGCAGGAAATGTGGGGCATGATAGCATGGCGTCAAACGCGTAGACCGCCCCGGCAGGAGTGAGCAGATGAGTCTTGTAATAGGTCTGATGTCCGGCACCAGTCTGGACGGTATCGATGCCGCACTGGTCGAATGCAACCACCATCACCGCCCCGCTCTACTGGAAGCCACAGGCATCGAGATGCCGGAGTCCCTGCGCCGTCAGTTATGGCAGCTGTGTCATGCCAGAGACGCCGCCTTCGACACCCTGGCCGATGCCGAAGAAGCGTTCTGCCGGCTTCAGGCGCAGGTCGTCACGGCGCTGCTCAAGAAAAGCGGCTACAGGGTCGAAGACATCGACGCCATCGGTAGTCACGGCCAGACCATCGAGCATCGTCCGGATGGCCCCGCCCCCTATACATGGCAGCTGGATAACCCCTCGCGTCTGGCCGAACTGACCGGCTGTCGCGTTGTGGCCGACTTCCGGCGACGCGATATCGCCGCTGGTGGTCAGGGCGCGCCGCTGGCACCCGCCTTTCATGACGCGCTCTTTCGCCACCCTCAACAGTGGCGCGTGCTGCTTAATCTGGGTGGCTTTGCCAACGTTACCCTGCTCCCTCCCGAGGGCAGCGAACTACCGGTAATCGGTTTTGATACCGGCCCGGCCAATGCCCTGCTGGATGGATGGTATACCCAGCATCACGAGGGCCGGTTTGATCGCGATGGCACCTGGGCAGCTCAGGGGCAGTGTCAAACGCCCTTGTTGACACGCTTTCTGAGCGATCCCTTTTTTAACTGCCCGCCACCCAAAAGTACGGGGCGCGAACATTTTCATCTCCAGTGGTTGAAGACCCATCTGGAGAACGAATCCCCGGTCGATGTACAGGCCACGCTTTTAACCCTGACCGTTGAAAGTATCGCGCGTGAACTGGAGCGCCACCTGCCCGGGAATGCCCGCACTGAGGCCTGTGTCATTCCCTGTGGCGGCGGGGCGCACAATATCGCCATGATAGACGCTCTGACAGCCCGGCTTTCACCAATCAGAACCGAGCATTGCCAGACACTGGGCTGGTCACCGGACTGGCTGGAGGCCGGCGCCTTTGCCTGGCTTGCCTGGCGACGTCTGGAAGGTCTCCCGGGCAATCTGGCCTCGGTAACCGGCGCGGCAGGGCCGCGCATTCTGGGCGGGATTTACGAGCGCTGACGTTGTCTGACAATGGCAAGGGTTCGACACTCTGTCCGAACGCCCCGACTAGGCCCCTTGCTCCTGAATAATGAGCCCTTCGGCCGCCAGCTTCGACATGGCAGCTTCCATGGTTTGCATACCCAACGCACCACCGGTCTGCAGCGACGAGTAAATCTGCGCCACCTTGTCTTCGCGGATCAGATTCCGGATGGCAGGCGTGGCGATCAGGATCTCGTGCGCTGCGATTCTTCCCCCACCGATTCGACGAACCAGCTGTTGGGAGATCACCCCCTGCAGCGATTCGGACAGCATGGCGCGCACCATTGCCTTTTCATCACCGGGAAAAACATCCACGATTCGATCCACCGTCCGGGCGGCCGATGTGGTGTGCAGCGTGGCCAATACCAGATGCCCGGTTTCGGCAGCCGTCAGAGCCAGGCGCATGGTTTCCAGATCCCGCATCTCGCCGACCAGAATCACGTCGGGGTCCTCACGCAGTGCCGAGCGCAGCGCACTGGCCACACCATGAGTGTCACGCTGGACTTCCCGCTGATTGATCAACGCACGACGTGAGTGATGTACAAACTCGATGGGGTCTTCAATGGTCAGCACATGCTGAGCGCGCGAGGCGTTGATATGATCCACCATGGCCGCCAGCGTGGTCGACTTTCCGGAACCGGTAGGGCCCGTGACCAGCACCAGGCCATGCTGACAGGATGCCAGCCGCCTGAAGACTTCTCCCAGCCCCAGCGACTCCAGGCTGGGCACATGAGAGGGAATGGTACGAAACACGCCGGCCACGCCCCGGTCCTGGTGAAAGGCATTGACACGAAAGCGCGACACGCCGGGCACCTCGACGGAGAAATCGAGCTCCAGCGAGGCCCTGAAGTCCTGCTGCTGCGTCTCACTCATGACTGCTGCCAGCAGACGGTGGACCTCCTCGTTGTCAAGCGCCGGCGCATTAAGACGACGAATCTCGCCATCAACGCGCATCATGGCCGGCAGACCTGCTGACAGGTGAAGGTCAGAGGCGCCCTGTTTTGCTGTAAAAGCCAGCAGTTCGGTAATATCCATGCGTTCGCAGTTCCGGACGTCACAAAGAGTGATCACTCATGAGCGATCAGCAGTCACGCGCGACCCCCGATCAGAGCCACACAGTAAAAGACACTATCGTCGCGATACGCCGCCGACTTGAGCAGGCGCTTGCCAGCGCCGGCCGCCCCGCAGATTCGGCAGCCGTGCTGGCCGTCAGCAAGACCAAGCCGGCGGTCATGCTGCGAGAGGCGTTCGAGGCCGGCCAGCACCTTTTTGGTGAGAACTATCTGCAGGAGGCGTTGGAAAAACAGCGCTCGCTGGCCGACCTTGAAGGCATCGAATGGCACTATATCGGCGCGCTTCAGTCCAACAAGACGCGCGAGGTGGCCGAGCATTTCAGCTGGGTTCATACCGTGGATCGCGAGAAAATTGCCAGGCGTCTGAGCGAGGCGCGCCCGTCATCGCTGGGTCCGCTCAATGTCTGTCTGCAGGTCAATATCAGTCGGGAAGACTCGAAATCGGGCGTCATGCCGGAGGCGCTGCCGGCGCTGGTAGAGCAGGCGCTGGCCCTGCCGGGCCTTCGTCTGCGTGGCCTGATGGCCATTCCGGCTGCAAGCGATGATCCGGAACAACAGCGTGTACCCCACGCTGCCCTGCGCGCGCTTTTCGATGAGCTGGTCAAACGCCATCCCGACGCGCCGCTGGATACGCTTTCGATGGGCATGAGCGGTGACATGGAGGCCGCCATTGACGAGGGCGCCACTCTGGTCAGACTGGGTACGGCCATTTTCGGCAGCCGCAACTGAACACCCCGACCACAAGGACGCTTTTCATGGCAAGTCAACTGACCTTTATCGGCGCCGGCAACATGGCCAGCGCCATATTCGGCGGACTGATCGACAATGGCTATCCGGCCGAGGCCATTACGGCCACCTCGCCCGACAAGGCCATTCTCGAGCAGCACCATGCGCGCTACGGCATTAACACCACCACCGACAATGCTGCAGGCGTCAGCGACGCCGATGTCGTGATTCTGGCCGTCAAGCCACAGATCATGCGCGAGGTCTGCGAACCGCTTCAGGATGCCCTGCAGATCAGCCGACCGCTGATCATCTCCATCGCCGCCGGACTCACCCTCGACACGCTGGGCCAGTGGCTGGGAGATGAGAGCCTGCCGATCGTTCGCTGCATGCCCAATACCCCGGCACTGGTTGGCAAGGGGGCGACCGGACTTTACGCCCCCGCCGGCATCAGCGATGACCATCGTGCACTGGCCGGCGATCTGATGTCGGCCATCGGTATCGTTGAGTGGGTGGAAGAGGAAACCCAGCTTAGTGCCGTGACGGCAATCGCCGGCAGCGCACCCGCCTACTTTTTCTACATGCTGGAAGCCATGGAAGAAGCCGGCGTGGCCCGCGGCCTTTCCCGCGACGTTGCCCGGCGGCTGGCCATTCAGACGGCGCTGGGTGCTGCCCATATGGCCAGTGAAAGCGAACATGATCCAAAAACGCTCAAGCAACAGGTCATGTCGCCGAAAGGTACTACCGAGCGCGCCATTGCAAGTTTTGAGCAGGCCGGCTTCGAGAAAATGGTGGATGATGCCACACTGGCCTGTTTCGAGCGTGCCGAATCATTGGCACATGAGCTGCGGGATCAGTAAATTCACTGTATCTGTCATCTTGTGACTATATAACGGAGAGTCTCCATGGGGAGCGCACTGGGCGATACCGGCATCATGCTGGTCAACACCCTGATCAACCTTTATCTGTTTGTGCTGATGCTGCGCTTTTTGCTGCATGCTTCACATGCCGACTACTACAACCCCATCAGCCAGGCGATCGTCAGGGCGACCTCGCCGCTGGTGGCGCCCCTGCAGCGCGTGTTGCGACCTGCCGGCCCGATCGATATCGCCACGCTGGTGGTCGCGCTGCTGTTCAAGATGGTGGGTATTGCCCTGATCTGCATGGCGATCTTTGGCTTTCCGCCCATCGGGCTTTTGGCCATCGCAGCGCTGGCCGGCGTGGTCAATGCCATTTTGAAGATCTATTTCTTCGCCATGATCATCATGATCATACTGAGCTGGGTCGCCCCCCAGTCCGGCCACCCCGGCGCCCTGCTGGTATTTCAGATTACCGAGCCGGTGATGGCGCCGGTACGACGTGTCATTCCCTCGATCGGCATGATCGATCTCTCCCCCATCGTGGTCTTTTTGCTGATCAACGTGCTAGACAGCTTTTTGGTCGGCGCACTGAGTCGCGCCGCCGGGCCGCTGGCACCGCTGATTTAAGACTCGACAGGCTGTCGTGCCCGCGCACGACAGCCTCCCCGCCAGCCACGCCCCGATGCCTGCATCGATATGCTACAGTGCGCCTCCGACGGCGGGTCACGAGTCCGGCCTGCCCTGTCCGACCGGATTTGAGTGCTGATGCCCGAGACACTGTCTTCTACATCGGTTGGCCTGATTACCCCACAGGTCGCCCGCTTTGATACGCCCCTGAGGCTGGCCTGCGGCCGTGAATTGCCGGCCTTCGAGCTGGTATATGAAACCTACGGCACCCTCAACGAGACGGCCAGCAACGCGATTTTGATCTGTCATGCGCTATCGGGTCATCACCATGCTGCCGGCTATCACCACGTTGATGATCGAAAGCCCGGCTGGTGGGACGCCCATATCGGCCCCGGCAAGAGCATCGATACACGGCGCTTTTTCGTGATTTCCGTCAATAATCTTGGCGGCTGCCACGGCAGTACCGGCCCTTCCAGCGACAATCCGGCCACCGGGCGCATCTGGGGACCAGACTTCCCGCTCATGACGGTCACCGACTGGGTCAACAGCCAGGCCATGCTGGCCGACAGGCTGGGCATCAAGCGGTTTGCCGCCGTAGTGGGCGGCAGCCTCGGCGGCATGCAGGTATTGCAGTGGGCCATGGGCCTGCCCGAGCGCATCGCCAATGCAGCCGTTATCGCTGCCACGCCACGCCTGTCGGCACAAAACATCGCCTTCAATGAAGTGGCACGTCAGGCCATCCGCTCCGACCCGGAATTCTTTAACGGCTGGTACAGCGAGCATCATACCCTGCCCAGACAGGGGTTGCGGCTGGCCCGAATGGTCGGTCATATCACCTATCTTTCGGAACACTCCATGGGTGCCCGGTTCGGCCGCGATCTGCGCACCGACAGCCTCAACTATGGCTACGATGTCGAGTTCGAGGTGGAATCCTATCTGCGTTATCAGGGGGATACCTTCTCGACCCGCTTTGATGCCAACACCTATCTGCTGATGACCAAGGCGCTCGACTATTTCGACCCGGCCGGCGAGCACGACGATGATCTGCCCAAAGCCCTGTCGACAGCAGCCTGTCGCTTTCTCGTGGTCAGCTTCACTACCGACTGGCGCTTTGCCCCGGCCCGCTCCCGGGAACTGGTCGATGCCCTGCTGCGTGCCGGCAAGCATGTCAGCTATGCCAATATCGACTCCTCCCATGGCCATGATGCCTTTTTGCTGCCCAACGAACGTTACGAAGCCGTGCTGGGTGGTTTCATGACGCGTATCGCCAACGACGTGGAACGTGCCGACGGAGAGCCTTTGTAATGCGTGCCGATCTTGCACTGATTTATGACTGGGTGCCCCAGGGGGCTCGCGTGCTGGATCTGGGCTGTGGCGACGGCACCCTGCTGGCGGCGCTGTCCAGTGACAAGCAGGTCACGGGCTACGGCCTGGAAATCGACAGCGATGGTATCTCGCGCTGTCTCGAAAAGGGCGTGGATGTCATCGAACAGGATCTGGACCAGGGGCTGGCCAATATTCCCGATGACACCTTCGATCTGGTGATCATGACGCAGGCCCTTCAGGTGCTGAGACGGCCCGATTTGATGCTCGACGAGATGCTGCGGGTGGCCAACGAGTGCATTATCGCCTTCCCCAACTTTGCCTGGTGGCGCCACCGCCTGTCGCTGGGGCTCAAGGGGCGTATGCCGGTATCACGCTCCCTGCCGCATGCCTGGTACGACACGCCCAATATCCATCTGTCGACGTTTCGGGATTTCTCCGATCTGTGTCGCATGCAGGGCCATACCATCACCGACCGCGCAGTGGGCAATGGCAGCCGGGAAGGCCAATGGCGCCACAGGCGCTGGCCCAATCTATTCGGTCAGGATGCCATCTTTCGGGTACGTCGCTGAAGCCCGGACACCTGCTCTTTTGGACTTTGGTATAATGGCGCCTCCTTCCGCGACTTCAGCGAGGCCTGAACATGAACTTTCATACCCGCAAGTGGATCAAGCCCGAGGATCTCAACCCCAATGGCACGCTCTTCGGGGGGAGTCTTCTGAAATGGATCGACGAAGAAGCTGCCATCTACGCCGTCATTCAGCTGGCCAATTCACGCGTCGTGACCAAATACATGTCGTCCATCAACTTTGTTTCCAGCGCACGTCAGGGCGATATTATCGAGCTGGGCATTACCGCCACGCGGTTTGGCAAGACATCGCTGACCCTTCACTGTGTGGTGCGCAACAAGATCACCCACAAAAACATCCTGACCATCGATGAAATCGTCTTCGTCAACATGGGTGATGACGGCAAACCCGCCGCCCACGGCAAGACAGAGATCACCTATCTGCGTGACCGCGAACTGGAAGGGCCTGACAGCGCGACCTGATCTCAGTACAGACGGCGGTAGCGACGGGCGGTGATATGTTCCGGCGTGATCTCACAGCCCAGCATCATGACCTCCACGCCTGCCTCACAGGCCGCAAGAAAAGTGCTGGCATAGCCAGGGTCCAGATGGGCCGCCGGTCGAACATCATTAATGCCGTTGTGGGCGACCAGAAATACCAGCACCGCCCGGTCGCCGGCAACACGCCGTGTCATGAGCGTTTCCAGATGGCGGCGCCCGCGGGCGCTGACCGAATCCGGAAAATAGCCACACCCATCGCCCTCCTTTAGCGTCACCTGTTTCACTTCCAGCCAGACAGGCATGCCGTCCTGAGGCGTCAGGCGAAAATCAAGTCTCGAGTCCTCCACCCTGACCTCGCGCTGCAACGGCCATGACGGCTCAAACGGCAGTAGAGCACCGGTTTCCAGTGCTTCCTGCACCAGCGCATTGGCTCGTCCGGTATGAATGGAGGTCAGCGCGCCATCCGGCAGCTCGATCAGCTCCCAGGTCCATGCCAGACGTCGCTTCGGATTATCGTGCCAGGACACCCAGACACGGCAACCAGGCACATTGACGGCCCGCATCGAGCCCGTATTAGGGCAGTGGGCCGTGATGACACGCCCATCATCGAGGCGAATGTCGGCCAGAAAGCGCTTGTAACGTGCGATGAGCACGCCGGACCACAACGCAGGCAGCTTCATGCAGGCAAACTCCGGGTCAATATAGTGCTTTCCACTACACTCAAGAGGTGATCTCCGAGCCTGCTGACTTTCGTTGAAACCGTCTTGCAATCGGCATGGATTTCCTATAAACAGCACTACCCTGAAACATGCGATGCGGTAATCAGGAACAGTCTTGCGGGCTTACGGCATCGCCATTACCTGCAGTGAGGCAATCCCCATGGCAGTAGCCGAGACGCAGTCGCCCGATACCTTTACGCCCTACGAGCCGGCGCCGGGCGAAGAGTACATGAACGAGCATCAGCTGGCACACTTTCGCCAGATCCTGCTCAACTGGAAAAACGACCTGATGGCAGAGGTCGATCGCACCGTTCGCCACCTCCAGGAAGATGCCAACAACTATGCCGATCCTGCCGATCGCGCCACTCAGGAAGAAGGCTTCAATCTTGAGCTTCGCACCCGGGATCGTGAGCGCAAGCTGCTCAAAAAGATCAACGAGACCATCGAAAAGATCGACGAAGATGATTACGGCTTCTGTGAGGCCTGCGGCATCGAGATCGGCATCCGTCGTCTGGAAGCCCGGCCCACGGCCACACTCTGTGTTGATTGCAAGACGCTGTCGGAGTTGAAGGAAAAGCAGCTCGGAGGCTGAATGCCGGGCACAAGGCATGTTGAAAATGGCCCTGCGGTCGTTGGTCGCTTTGCACCAACGCCCTCGGGGCCCTTGCATTTTGGCTCCCTGCTGGCGGCACTGGCCAGCTGGCTGGATGTGCGTGCACGAAACGGGCGCTGGCTGCTGCGCATGGAGGATATCGACCCGCCGCGCTGCCCGCCCGGGGCCAGCGAGACCATCCTTGAACAGCTCGAGGCCTTCGGGCTTTATCATGATGGCGCCGTCTCTTACCAACACGATCATGACCGCGATTACCAGGGGGCGCTGAAAACGCTTGTAGCGAGCGGCATGGCCTATCCCTGCAGCTGCTCTCGAAAGGCGTGGCAACACTTCGGTGTCTATCCGGGGTGGTGTCGCCAGGGGCCCCTGCACCCCGAACGCGATCATGCCTGGCGCCTGCGCACCGATCTCGGCGGTTCCGATATCTGCTGGCAGGATCGACGCCTTGGCCATCAGTGCTGGTCCCTTCCTGAACTCGGTGATGTTGTGCTCAAGCGACGCGATGGCCTCTGGGCCTATCAGCTGGCCGTTGTGGTCGACGATGCCCGCCAGGGGGTGACAGATATCGTGCGCGGCGCAGATCTTCTCGACAATACCCCCTGGCAGATCCGGCTTCAGCAGGCACTGGGGTACCCCACGCCCACGTATCTGCATCTGCCACTGGTCATTGCCGACAACGGACAGAAACTCTCCAAACAAAACCGTGCCCCTGCCCTCCCCCTGCAGAGTCACGCCGTACGACCACTGCTGCATGAAGCGCTGACGCTACTGGGCCAGTCACCATCGAGCACGCTACGTCATGCCAGTGTCGATAAGCAGCTGCAGGCGGCCGTTGAAAGCTGGCGACCGCACTTTTTACTCCCTCATGATGTTCAACAAACGACGTTGAAGTGACCACTATCGACCATCGTCGTCTTTTTTTACGCCATGTTGCGCGTATGCTGACCCTACCCAACAAGAACAGTGCACCACAAAAAAGCATCAGACCGGCGGCTTGCACAAAATTAGTGCAACAAAACGCTCTCTGATGCCGCTTTCTTCAGCGACGCCCATGACATGCGGGCCGACATTTAACAGGTTGTTGAAAAAAAAGAACTATTTTTTAGATGGCACGCGTTCTGCACCAACAGGACTGACTGAAGAAAAACAACAGCGATCGCTTGAACGGCCTCCCAACAACAATGGCCAAATCCCGATCAAACGACTCTGAACAACAACAATAATAGGAAAGGGTCAGTCATCCATGTATCAACAACGGGCTGCCAACAACAACAATGGCTCAGGATATAAAAGGCGTTAACAACAACAATAATAACGGCCTTTCGTTGTCAGAATGCGATGTCACTGCAGCGTTGCATCACAACAATAACGCAACCCTGCGACACTCCAGAACAATAACAACATCTCTGGAGCAGCCTGCTGGCTGTCGTCATGGAAGATTGTTTTGAATACGAGATGTTCGCAGCCGTCATGACACAACAACAAAACGTCACGGCCTATCGCATTTGGTGAACATGGTACGTATTCAGGGCGATGCGCCATCACGAAGAAAAATCACAATGCATCACGATTGGTGGGGAGACGACATGTCTCCCCATTTTCATTAATGAAAGCCCCCTTGTATGACAGGCTGCTTTGCAAGCTTTTGCCGCTCGGCTACACTGAGCTCCTGATCAAGGTCGCGATACAGCAAAGCGCAGACCGATCGAGACATCATGGCCGTTATACGATCGGCCCCCGGAATTTCCATCAGGTCAACATGGCTTCACCTTGACGCCCACCATTCTTCCCCGCGATCAACATCCCATTTCTCGACGAATGCTCAGCGAAAATGCGCTGAAGGTTCTCTATCGTCTCAATCAGGCAGGTTTTGAAGCCTATCTGGTGGGTGGATGTGTCAGAGATTCCCTGCTTGGGCAGGTGCCCAAGGACTTCGACGTCGCCACCAGTGCCACGCCGGAACAGGTCCGCAACGTCTTTCGCAATGCCCGCATGATCGGTCGACGCTTTCGTATCGTTCATGTCCGTTTTGGTCGTGAAATCATCGAGGTCACCACCTTTCGTGGCAGCCACGACGCCGAAATGGCCGAACGGCATTCGCATCAGTCCGAGGAAGGGCTGCTGCTGCGCGACAACGTCTGGGGCCGCGTCGATGAAGACGCCATGCGACGTGACTTCACGGTCAACGCGCTTTATTACAGCGTGCGCGATTTCGCCATTCACGACTGGACCGGTGGTCTGGAGGATCTCGAGCATCGCGTGCTCCGTCTGATCGGCGATCCGGATCTGCGCTATCGTGAAGATCCGGTCCGTATGCTTCGCGCCATACGCTTTGCCAGCAAGCTGGATTTTACGCTCGCTCCCGAGACCGAAGCGCCGCTGGCAGACTGTGCCTCGCTGCTTTTGCAGATTCCGCCGGCCCGTCTGTTCGAAGAAGTTCTCAAGCTGTTTCTTTCCGGCTATGCGCTGAGCACCTTCCACGGTCTTCGGCGTCATGGCCTTTTTGCCATGCTGTTTCCAGGCACCGAGGAATCCTTTTCTCAGCTGAGCTGGGCGCAGCCCATGGTCGAGCAGGCGCTGATCAACACCGATGAGCGTATTCGGGCCGACAAGCCGGTGACGCCGGCCTTTTTGTATGCCGCACTGCTCTGGCCGGCCACGGTCGCCCAGACGGCGCAGCTGATTGATGACGGTATTCCGCCGGTGCCCGCCGCACAGCAGGCCTCTCAGCAGGTGCTCAATCGCCAGTTGCAGCACACCTCCATTCCAAAGCGTTTCAGCCTTCCCATGCGCGAAATCTGGGACATGCAGCTGATGCTGCCGCGTCGGCGGGGCAAGCGTCCCTTCCAGACGCTGACGCATCAGCGCTTTCGCGCTGCCTACGACTTTCTGCTGCTCAGGGAATCGGCCGGAGAGATTGCCTCGGGTCTCGGGCTCTGGTGGACGCGCTTTCAGGAAGCCAGTGAAACCCAGCAGCGCGAGATGGTGCAAAAGGTCGAACAGGGCCAGGACGATACCGCTGTCGATGACGATGCGCCCGAAAGCATGCCGATGCCGTCCCGCAAGCCCAGGCGCCGTCGTCGACGTCGCGGCCCAAGGGACGATCAGGAGTGAGCCACAGGGCCTGGATCGGACTTGGCAGTAATCTGGACCATCCTCAACAGCAGGTGCTGAACGCTTTTGAGGGTCTGGCAGGACTGCCTCTGACCAGGCTCAGCGCCCGCTCCCCTCTCTATAGCAGCCGCCCGGTGGGGCCACAGGATCAGCCCGACTTCGTCAACGCCGTAGTGGTTCTGGATACTCTTTTGTCCCCGCTGGCCCTGCTGGATCAGCTTCAGGCACTGGAGCAGCGCCATCGACGCGTCCGACAGCGTCACTGGGGGCCACGAACGCTGGACCTGGATCTTCTGCTTTACGATGAGCACGCGCTCAATCTTCCCCGACTTGTTGTGCCGCACCCCTGGCTTTCCAGCCGTGCCTTCGTGGTTCAGCCCATGCTGGACATCGACCCCGGTCTTTGTTTGCCCGATGGGCTGCCCCTGAATCGGTTTTCAAGCGCCCAACCATCGAATGACTTGAAGCGCCTGGCGCTGTGACTCTAGACTCGACCCGCCATATCGGCTGTCAAGCGTCGAGGAACACATGACCCGCCCCATCACCATCCAGACATTGAACGAGCGTCGCTCGACAGGTCAGCCCTTTAGTTGTCTTACGGCCTATGACGCCACCATGGCCACCCTTGCAGGTGAGGCCGGCATCGAGGTCCTGCTGATCGGTGACTCGCTGGGCATGGTACTGCAGGGGCATGCCTCGACGTTGCCCGTCACGCTCGACGACATGATCTATCACACTCGCTGTGTCGCGCGGGCAGACACTGCCTGTTTGATCATGGCGGACCTTCCCTTCATGACCAACACCACGACAACCCAGACCCTGCGGGCCGCCGGGCTTTTGATGCAATCGGGCGCGCATGTAATCAAGATCGAGGGTGAGGCGTGGCTTGCCGAAACGGTCACGGCACTCGCCCATCGGGGCGTGCCGGTGTGCGTTCACATGGGACTGACGCCACAAAGTGTTAATGCGCTGGGCGGCTACCGCGTTCAGGGTCGTGATACAGGTCGTGCCGACGCCATGCTCGAAGCTGCCATGACGCTTGAGCAGGCCGGCGCCAGCGCCATTTTGCTGGAATGCGTGCCGCGTGCGCTGGCCGCACGCATTCGCGAAGCGCTTGCTGTACCGGTCATCGGCATCGGGGCCGGTCCTGATGTGGACGGACAGATCCTGGTCATGCACGACATGCTGGGAGCAACGACAGGTCGGCCGCCAAAATTCGTCAAGAATTTCATGGCTGAGTCCGACAGCATCAGCGATGCGTTCAGGGCCTATCATGAGGCGGTTACGACCCGCCGTTTTCCCGCGCCGGAACACTGCTTCTGAACAGGGAGATAACAGGGCATGCAGACGTTTGACGATATTACAGCGCTTCAGGGGATACTGGCCGACTGGCGCCGTGAGGACAGCCGGATCGCGCTGGTGCCCACCATGGGCAATCTTCATGAAGGGCACCTGGGGCTGGTCGATGCCGCGCGCCAGCACGCGGGCCGCGTGGTGGCCACCATCTTTGTCAATCCGCTTCAGTTCGGTCCCGACGAGGATCTTGACCGCTATCCACGCACGCTGGCCGAGGATCAGCGCCTGCTGGCCGAGCGCGGTTGCGACGTGTTGTTTGCCCCGAGTGTCGAGACGCTTTATCCGCAAGGCCAGTCCGCCCTGACTCGGGTCAGCGTTCCACAGGTATCACAAGGACTGTGCGGCGCGCATCGTCCCGGTCATTTTGACGGGGTAGCGACCGTGGTCAGTCTTTTGTTCAACCTGATCCGCCCGGATGTGGCCTGCTTTGGCGAAAAGGATTTTCAGCAGCTGGCGGTGATTCGAAAGCTGGTACGCGATCAGCACATGCCCATCGACATTATCGGCGTTCCCATCGTACGTGGTCGTGATGGGCTGGCGTTGTCTTCGCGCAATCGCTATCTGGATGATGAGGCACGAGCGCAGGCAGGCAGGCTCCATCAATGCCTTGTCGAGAGCGCTCGACGCCTTGAGCAGAGCGAGTCGCACGAGCAGGTGCTGACACAGGGAATGGAACAGCTGAAAGCTGCAGGTTTTCGGCCTGACTACCTCTGTCTTTGTGACGCCACCACGCTGCGCCCGATCAGCACCTGGCAGCCTGGCGCGGTGCTGCTGGTCGCGGCCTGGCTTGGAAATACCCGCTTGATCGACAATCTCTCCTTTCGATCATGACAGGATGGCGACCGGCCCGGTTTGAAGACATGACGGTGCTGGCGGGTTGGATCGAATCGCCGCAGGCACTGGCTCGATGGGGTGGCCCATCGCTGACGTGGCCGATACTGCCCGGTCAGCTGTGGCAGCAGATCGAGGCTGCATCATTTCCCTCCTTCTCTCTGGAAGAGGACGGTGAGCTGTTGGCCTTTGGACAGCTGGCGCCACGCGATCAGACCACAACCTGGCATCTTTGCCGGCTGATCGTCGCGCCCCATCGACGAGGACAGCGGCTGGGTGAGAAGCTCTGTCGCTATCTTGTCGCGCACGCCACTCATCTGGGCGCCTCACGGATAACGCTCAGGGTCGCAACCGGTAATCTGCCCGCCATTCGGCTGTATCAACGTCTCGGATTTTCCAATGCTGGCCCTGTCAGCGAGCGCGGCATCCAGTCCATGGCGCGGCAGCTCTAACGAGATCTGCAGGCACAAAAAAGGCCTGAACCCGGAAAATGCCGGATTCAGGCCCTGACGCCAGGCGCCCTTTCATCTCACCGAAACACCGGCGCCAATCGAGTCGACGCCGTGTTTCAGAGAGGCTGGAAAATTACTCTTCCAGCGTGGCCTCAAAGGTGGCCTTTTCTTCTTCGCCCACTTCCTTGATGGAAAGCTTCACGCGACCGCGGTTGTCGATATCGAGCACCTTGACGGTCACCACCTGACCTTCGCTGAGGAAGTCACGCACGTCGTTGACACGTTCCGGCACGATCTGAGAGATATGTACCAGCCCATCGGTGCCCGGCATGAAGTTAACGAAGGCACCAAAGTCGGCGATCCGCACGACCTTGCCGCGATAGAGCTTGTTGATCTCGGCTTCGGCGGTGATCCCCATGACGGTATCCATCGCTTTCTGGGCGCCGGCCTTGGTTTCGGCGTAGATGCGGACGCTGCCATCGTCATCGATGTCGATCGAGGCGCCGGTGTCTTCACAGATCTGGCGGATGGTCGCGCCACCCTTGCCGATGACGTCGCGAATCTTCTCGGGATCGATCTTGAGACGCGCCATGGTGGGCGCATGCTCGGCGACTTCGCCACGGCTCTGCGCGATCACGCGGTTCATCTCGACCAGAATGTGCTGGCGCGCATGGAAAGCCTGCTCCAGCGCCTTTTCCATGATCTCTTCGTTGATCCCTTCGATCTTGATGTCCATCTGCAGCGCGGTGATACCGTCAACGGAACCGGCCACCTTGAAGTCCATGTCACCGAGATGGTCTTCATCGCCCAGAATATCGGTCAGAACGGCGAAGCGATCGTTTTCCTTGACCAGACCCATGGCAATACCGGCCACCGGTGCCTTCAGCGGCACGCCGGCATCCATCAGCGCCAGCGAAGAGCCACACACGGAGGCCATCGAGCTTGAGCCGTTGGACTCGGTGATCTCGGAGACCACACGGATTGTGTAGGGGAAATCATCGGCAGACGGCAGCATGGCCGCAACACCACGACGGGCCAGACGGCCGTGACCAATCTCACGACGCTTCGGCGAGCCGATGAAGCCGGCTTCGCCCACGCTGTAGGGGGGGAAGTTGTAGTGCAGCATGAAGCGGTCATGGCGCTCGCCATTAAGTCCTTCAACCAGTTGCGCATCCCGTGTGGTGCCAAGCGTTGTGGTCACGATGGCCTGGGTTTCACCACGAGTGAAGATGGCAGAGCCATGCGTACGAGGCAGCGAACCGACTTCGATATCCAGTGCACGAACGGTGGCATGATCACGGCCATCGATACGCGGCTCGCCGTTGAGCACGCGCTCACGTACGATGCGCTTCTCGAGCTTTGCAAAACCACCGCTGACGTCTTCGCCGCTGTAAAGTGCGGCGTCGCCTTCAGACAATTGCGCTTTTGCCTGCGCCTTGAGCTCGCTCAACCGGTCCTGACGCGCCATCTTGTCAGTAATCCGATACGCTTCACCGATGCCTGCCTCAAAACCGCTGGCCAGTGCCTCCTTGAGCGTCGAGTTTTCGGACTGAGCCTGCCAGTCCCACTTGGCCTTGCCACCTTCCGTCACGAATTCGTTGATGGCCTTGATGGCCACCTGCATCTCTTCGTGAGCAAACAGCACGGCGCCAAGCATTTCGTCTTCGGAAAGCTCTTTTGCTTCGGACTCGACCATCAGCACGGCCTTTTCAGTACCGGCGACGACCATGTCGAGTTCGGAAGCCTGCAGCTCTTCCTGAGTCGGGTTGATGAAATAACCGCGCTCATTGTTGAAGGCCACGCGGGCGGCACCGATCGGACCGGCAAAGGGGACGCCGGAGACGGCCAGTGCGGCTGAAGTACCCAGCATGGCAGCGATATCAGGATCCTGATCCCGTTCTGCCGAGAGTACCGTGCACACGACCTGCACTTCGTTCATGAATCCCTTGGGAAACAGCGGACGGATCGGACGGTCGATCAGACGCGAGGTCAGCGTCTCCTTTTCACTGGGACGCCCTTCGCGCTTGAAAAAGCCGCCCGGAATCTTGCCGACCGAGTAGGTCTTTTCCTGATAATGCACGGAAAGGGGGAAGAAATCCTGACCGGGCTTGGTGTCCTTGCGCGCCACGACCGTACACAGCACCACGGTGTTGTCCATGGTGACCAGTACGCTGCCGGTGGCCTGACGTGCCAGACGGCCGGTTTCCAGCGTGACGCTGTGATTGCCGTATTGAAATGTCTTTTTAACCGCGTTCAATGCGTTGTCCTTTTCTCGTAAACCATTCATCTACTTTCGATGTCATCTTAAAATCAAACGCCCCAGGTGTCACTCTCACCCGGTCGGCACAACAAAAAACAGGCGGCTCCCCTTCGGGAGCCGCCTGTCAGTTCCTGCCGGAAAAGCGACGCAATCAGCGACGCAGACCCAGGCGGGAGATGATCTGCTGGTAGCGATCAAAATTCTTGCGCTTGAGATAATCCAGCAGCTTGCGGCGCTGGTTAACCATGCGAATCAGGCCACGACGCGAGTGGTGGTCCTGCTTGTGATCCTTGAAGTGGCTCTGCAGCGTGACGATGTTGTCAGTCAGCAGGGCGATCTGAACTTCCGGTGAACCGGTGTCGTTCTCAACGGTGGCGAATTCCTTGACGATTTCGGCCTTGCGTTCGGCAGTCAGTGCCATGTTACTTCTCCAGTCTAATATGCCTGAGCATGAATAAATGTCGAAGACCACGCATATTTGCAGTCTTCGCGAACCCTACCGACGCTCGTCGGCAGTATTGATCAGTCGGCGGGGCACGCACTGCCCCGTCGCACTGACGGTGACCACGCCCAAAAGGCAGTGATCATGATAAAGCCTGGCAACGCTGCCATCTGTCAGCGCGGACGTTTCAAGCGTTATGGGCTGGCCGTGCATGATGCGCCGCGCCCCTTCACTGTCTGTTTCAAGCACCGGAAGATGGCTGATCAGGGCATCAACGGGCAGCAGCCTTTCAAGACGCTGCTCATCGCTCATGGACTCAAGCGCTTCGATATCGAGCATGTCAGTATCATCAAAGGAGCCGGTTTTGAGACGACGCAGCCCTTCAAGATGGGCGCCACAGCCAAGACGTTCGCCGATATCCTCGGCCAGCGTCCGAATATAGGTCCCCTTGCTGACGCTGACATCCAGCGCAAACCCCAGGTCATGTCGCGATGTGAGCGCGATATCATAAATGCTCACACGCCTGGGTGCACGCGCAATCTCTCGTCCGGCACGGGCGTGCTCATAGAGCGGGCGCCCCTGATGCTTGAGTGCCGAGTACATGGGCGGCACCTGATCGATCTCACCGAGAAAGCCGGCCAGCACGCTCTCGATGTCGTCGTCATTCAGCGCAGGGACATCACGCTTTTTGAGCACTTCACCTTCGCGATCACCGGTGTCAGTCATCGCACCCAGCCGAACATCGGCCAGATAGCGCTTGTCAGCATCCAGCAACCAGGAGGAGAACTTGGTCGCCTCTCCCAGACAGATGGGCAAAAGCCCGGTGGCCATGGGGTCCAGCGTACCGGTATGACCGGCCTTTTGCGCCTGGTAGAGCCCGCGCACCTGCTGCAGCGCGCGGTTTGAGGTCACCCCCTCACTCTTGTCCAGCAACAGCACGCCATCAATGGGCCGTCCGCGACGTCGTCTGGCCATCAGTCGTTGCGCTCCGAACCCTCTTCGTCATCTTCGGGGGCCCGATCACGATCGGACTGCACCGCACGCTCGATCAGACTCGACAGTGCATGCCCGCGGGTGACGGACTCGTCGAAGTGAAAACGAAGCTCGGGTACATGCCTGAGCTTCATGGTCCGGGCGATACGCGATCGCAAAAACCCGCTGGCCTTTTTAAGCACGGCCAGGTTTTCACGAATGCGCTCCGGATCATTTTCACCCATCAGGGTGACGTGAACATCGGCATAGCCCAGATCACGACTGACATCGGCCGACGTGACCGTCACCATGCCCAGCCGGGGATCCTTGACCTCACGCTGGATAAGCTGCGCCAGCTCATGTGCCAGCTGCTCGCCGACCCGATCCGTACGACTGAATTCACGCATCAATCTCTCCCGTCATGGGTGCAGCGCTCACAGGGAGCGCTGGACCTCGATCTGGTCAAAGACTTCGATCTTGTCGCCGACCTGGACATCATTGTAGTTACGTACCCCGATGCCGCACTCCATGCCGTTACGCACTTCGCTGACGTCATCCTTGAAGCGGCGCAGGGATTCCAGCTCCCCTTCATAGATCACCACGTTTTCACGCAGGACGCGGATACGCTTGTTACGGTGTACGTTGCCTTCGACAACCATACAGCCGGCGACGGCGCCGATTTTCGGAGCGCGGAAGACGTCACGAACTTCGGCCACGCCCACGATCTCTTCACGCCATTCCGGTGCCAGCATACCGCTCATCGCCAGCTTCACCTCGTCGATGAGCTGATAGATGACGCTGTAGTAGCGCAGATCCAGCCCTTCGCGCTCGACGATGTCGCGCGAGGACGCATCGGCACGAACGTTGAAGCCAACAATGATGGCGTTGGAGGCGACCGCCAGGTTGGTGTCGGTTTCAGTGATACCGCCAACACCGGAGGAGACCACGGCAACCTTGACCTCTTCGGTCGACAGCTCTTCGAGCGCACCGCGAATCGCTTCAAGCGAGCCCTGCACGTCGGCCTTGAGCACGATGTTGACCGTTGCGGTTTCGTCCTGCCCCATCTGGCTGAACATGTTCTCCAGCTTGGCCTTCTGCTGGCGTGCCAGACGCACTTCGCGGTATTTGCCCTGACGGAAGTTGGCGACTTCACGCGCTTTCTTCTCATCGGCCAGTACCATGAAGTCGTCACCGGCTTCCGGCGTACCACCCAGGCCGAGAATCTCGACCGGCATGGAAGGCCCGGCTTCGTCAACCTGCTTGCCCAGCTCGTTGACCAGCGCTCGCACGCGACCATAGTGCAGACCGGCCAGCACGACATCGCCCTTTCTAAGGGTGCCGTTTTGTACCAGCACAGTGGCCACCGGACCACGACCGCGATCCAGACGGGACTCGACTACAACACCCTTGCCGGGTGCTTCGGGTACGGCCTTGAGCTCCAGCACTTCGGAAACCAGCAGTACGGCTTCCAGCAGTCCGTCGATGTTTTCGCCGCTTTTGGCCGACACATGGACAAACTGGGTATCACCGCCCCACTCTTCCGAAATAACGCCGCGCTGTGACAGCTCATTGCGCACGCGGTCCGGATCGGCGCCGGCCTTGTCGATCTTGTTGACCGCCACGACCAGCGGCACACCGGCTGCCTTGGCGTGCTCGATGGCCTCGACCGTCTGCGGCATGACGCCGTCGTCGGCCGCTACCACCAGGATAACCACGTCAGTGGCCTGAGCACCACGGGCACGCATGGCCGTAAAGGCGGCGTGACCGGGGGTATCGAGGAACGTGACATCACCGTTGTCATGCTCGACGTGATAGGCGCCGATATGCTGAGTGATACCACCGGCTTCACCGGTCGCTACCTTGGTGCGACGAATGTAGTCCAGAAGCGAGGTCTTGCCGTGGTCAACGTGACCCATGACGGTCACAACCGGTGCACGCGAGATCTGCTCGCCTTCGTAGGAGATGTTCTCGAGCACTTCGGTTTCGAGGGCATCTTCCTTCACCAGTTTAGGCGTATGCCCCATCTCTTCGACCACGATCGCAGCGGTGTCCTGATCGATGGTCTGGTTGATGGTGACCGCCGCACCCATCTTGAACATGGCCTTGATGACTTCGTTGGCCTTGATGGCCATCTTGTCGGCAAGGTCTGCCACGCTGATGGATTCAGGGATGGGCACTTCCCGTACGATATTCTGAACAGGCTTCTGGAAACCGTGCGCGTTATCGCTGCGACCGCTGCCACCGCGACGAGTGCCGCGACGCTGTTCGGCGCGCTTGACCTTCTTGCCGCCACGCTTGCGCTCGTTGCGCTCGCTGCGCTCGTCGGCATTATCACGGCGCTCGTCACGACGGCCGCCGGCCGATTTGGCACCTTCACCCCGACGGGGCGTACGCCGACTGTTATCGTTGCGCGGCTCACGCGGCGGTGCTTCAACGGCCGGCTCGCCTGTCTCGGCCCCTACAACGGGTGCCGCAACCACATCTTCAACCGGGGCGGCCTTGTTGCTTGCCGCCTCGTCAGTCGCTGTCGCAGTGACATCGGCCACGGGTGCGTCGGCCGCTGTCTGTGTCGGCGCCTCGGCAGCTGTCGCTGCTTCACCGACCTGCTCGGCTACCGGCGCCTGCTCTTCCTGCTCCTGCTCGCCGTTTTCTTCATCGCCACGCTTGACGTAGGTACGCTTTTTGCGAACCTGCACCTCGATGGTTTTGTTGCGACCGTCGCCGGTACGAATCTTGCTGCGGGTCTTGCGCGTCATGGTAATGCGATTCTTGTTACCGCGCGCGCCGGCTCCGCCGTGACTTTTGGTGAGATAGTCGAGCAGCTTCTGCTTGTCTTCTTCCGAGACCGCATCGTTTTCTGCCTTGTGCGGCAGGCCTGCTTCACTCATCTGCTCCAGCAGGCGGCTGACATCACGCCCCACCTTGCCGGCAAATTCCTTGACTGTTGTTTCTGCCATTTATGACCTCCTGAGCCCGTGATCTGTCGCGATACGATGTATTATTCGAACCACGGCGCCCGGGCCGTCATGATCAGTGCCGCAGCGCGTTCTTCATCCATTCCCTCAATATCCTTGAGGTCTTCAATGGACTGCTCGGCAAGATCTTCCATGGTGATAATTCCTCGCCCGGCCAGCCGGTAGGCAAGATGCTGATCCATACCCTCCATCGAGAGCAGATCCTCGGCAGGCGCGGTGCCGTCCAGTTCTTCTTCGGATTTGATTGCCAGATTGAGCAACTCATCCTTGGCACGTGCACGCAGCTCTTCAACCAGCGACTCATCAAAGCCGTCGACTTCCAGCATCTCTTCCAGCGGGACATAGGCGACTTCTTCCAGCGAAGTGAAACCTTCTTCCACCAGCAGTCGCGCCATCTCTTCATCAACATCGAGATGGTTGATAAAGTATTCGATATAGCTGTCGAGTTCCTGCTCGCGGCGCCCTTCGGCTTCCTCCTCCGTCATGACGTTGAGCGTCCAGCCCGTCAGCTCGCTGGCCAGACGCACATTCTGTCCGCTGCGACCGATGGCCTGCGCCAGATTGTCCTCGCCAACCGCGACGTCCATGGCATGCGTGTCTTCATCCACCAGGATGGAGGCCACATCGGCAGGCGCCATGGCGTTGATAACCAGCTGAGCCGGGTTATCGTCCCAAAGAACGATATCCACACGTTCGTTACGAAGTTCGTTCGAAACGGCCTGCACCCTGGACCCGCGCATGCCGACACAGGCACCGACCGGGTCGATGCGGCGGTCGTTGGTCTTGACGGCAATCTTGGCGCGAGAGCCCGGATCACGCGCAGCCCCCTTGATTTCGATCAGCTGCTCCGAAATTTCGGGAACCTCGATGGTGAACAGCTCTACCAGAAACTCCGGACGCGTGCGTGACAAAATCAGCTGCGCGCCGCGGGCTTCGGGGTCAACACGCCAGAGCAGTGCCCTGACACGTTCATTGAGTCGATAGCGCTCGCCCGGAATCATTTCACCGCGCGGCAAAAACCCTTCGGCGTTGTCCCCCAGATCGATGATCAGGCCATCGCGTGTGGTTTTCTTGACACTACCGCCAACCAGTTCGCCTTCACGCTCGGCGTACTGACGTACGATTTCAGCGCGCTCGGCTTCACGCACTTTCTGTACGATAACCTGTTTGGCCGTCTGGGCAGCGATACGACCGAACTCGGCGGACTCGATCTGCTCTTCCACCACGGCATCCAGACCCAACGGCTCATCGCGCTCTTCTGCAGCGCCCAGCGGAATCTGACGCGCCGAGGTGGTGTAATCCTCATCAGGCACGACCGTCCAGCGCCTGAAAGTGTCGTAATCACCGCTATTGCGATCGATATGCACCCGGATATCGACATCCTTTCCTTCGTAGCGCTTGCGGGAGGCGCTGGCCAGCGCCGCCTCAACGGCTTCGAAAATAATGTCGCGGGGGACACCCTTTTCATTTGATATCGCATCGACGACCAGCAAAATATCCTTGCTCATGCCTGTGCCTCGCCAGAAAAGTCCTTGTTATCATCAAGCATCAGTTATCAAACCCGGGCACGACTCGTGCCTGCTCAATGGTCTCGATAGGAAATCCATACTCTTCGTCGTTGAACTGCAGCAGCACTTCATCACCCTCTACACCTGCCAGCAGCCCCTTGAAACGACGCTGTCCCTCAAAGGGCGCGCGCAGCTTCAACGTAACCGTATGGCCGGCAAACCGGGCAAAATGTGACAGGGAATAAAGCGGGCGATCCATCCCGGGAGAGGACACTTCAAGCTGATACTGTCCGGGGAGAGGGTCTTCTACATCCAAAAGCGCACTTACCTGCCGACTGACATCGGCACAGTCATCCACACCGACACCGTTTTCATGGTCGATGTAGACAATCAGTTTGGAGTGCTTACCCTGGGCGCTGTAATCGATGCCCCAGAGTTCGAAGCCGAGCGCTGCGACGGCGGGTTCTATCAGCGTATGCAGTGTTTCTTGCCTGGTTGGCACGACATGGCCTCCTGCAGTGGCATCAGGCACCTGAGCGAAAATACAGGAGAGCAGATGAGGTGACTGATGAGCGATCTTGTTGCGCTGTAACAAAAAGCCCCTTCGATGGAAGGGGCTTTTCGGGGAAAAATTTCCATCCATTAACACCTGGATGGTAGCGGGGGCCGGATTTGAACCGACGACCTTCGGGTTATGAGCCCGACGAGCTACCAGGCTGCTCCACCCCGCATCAATAGCGCAATCAGTATAAGGACTTTGTCCTGCCGAATCAACATGATCCGTCTGTCGCGACTTGCAGTTCCGATGGTGCCGAAGGCGGGACTTGAACCCGCACGACCATAAGGTCACTACCCCCTCAAGATAGCGTGTCTACCAATTCCACCACTTCGGCTTTCGGTTTGACAGAAAGCTTCTTCTGTCCTGCCCGGCATTTTCTACCGGACAAATGATGAAGCACTGCTGAATGAGCGCCTCATCACTGGCGCGAGATTATGCATCTCCTGACATGATTCGTCAAGCGATGCATACCCTCGTGTATCAATTATTGCTGCTGTTGTCCGTAGACGGGACGGACAGCCCCTCGTTGCCACTATCGCTGCCCTGTTGGGCATTGGGTGCCCGGGGGGCATCGTCGCCATCATCCAGGCTCGGCGCACCGCTTCGCTGCTGCTCGATGACCCTGGCATCAGGGATGCCGCTCTGGGAATCGCCGCTGCCGCTGTTTACAAGCCAGGCAAGCCCGAGTGAGGTAATGAAAAACAGGCCGGCCAATACGGCCGTCAAGCGGGCGAGCGTCTTGGAAGCACCCTGCGAACCCAGCACCGTTTGCGAGGCACCGCCTCCAAAGGCAGCGCCGGCTTCGGCTCCCTTGCCGCGCTGCAAGAGCACCAGCGCAATCAGGCTGATGGCAAGAAGGACGTGAATCAAAATGATGGCAACGTACATTTAATCAACCTGCTGCGTGACAAATCGCAATAAAGTCATCGGGTTTAAGCGAGGCGCCGCCTATCAGCCCCCCATCGATATCCGGCTGGGAAAGAAGCTCGGCTGCGTTGTCGGCCTTCATGCTGCCGCCATAGAGCAGACGCATGCCTTCTCCCAAGGCGGGATCCTTGTCTGACAACCATGCGCGAATCATGGCGTGCACCTGCTGCGCCTGTTCTGGCGTTGCGGTACGGCCTGTGCCGATGGCCCAGACCGGCTCATAGGCCATCACAAGCCTTGAACGCTGCTCTGCTGAAAGGTCATCAATGACGGTTTTGACCTGCCCCAGCACCACTGTCTCCACCCGGTCGGCTTCCCGCTCTTCAAGCGTTTCACCAATACACAATATGGGGGTCAGCCCGGCATCAAGTGCTGCCCTGATCCGTGCCAGCACGGCCTGGTCATCTTCCCCGAACAGGGTACGGCGCTCGGAGTGGCCTACCAGTACATGACTGACGCCACACTCGGTCAGCATATCGGCGCTGATCTCGCCGGTGTAGGCACCCGATGATTCGGGATGAAGGGTCTGCGCGCCAAGCGACAATGAGCTTTCTGCCAGCACACCTTTTGCCGACATGAGCAGCGTAAAGGGCGGAATAATGGCGACATCAACGCCGGAGGCAATATTGGCAGACGTCAGTGCCTGCTTCATGGTTTCCAAAAGCGCCAGCGAACCATTCATCTTCCAGTTGCCGGCAATCAGTGGCTTACGCATGGTGACTTCTCCCTAGCCTGTCGGGAACAGGAAAGTATTGGTAGACGCCTCCGCAAGGAGGGCGATGTTAATGGAGCGATGGCGCGAACACAACCACGCTCCGTTTTCTTCAACCCCGGACTTTCGACATGCCCTGCTCGATTTCGTCGGCGATTTTCTGTGCCAACGCCTGAACATCAAAGCGCGGGCGACCTTCCACCATGACCCGAATCAGGGGCTCTGTACCTGAAGGTCTGAGCAGTACACGGCCGGATTCGCCCAGCGTTTGCTCTACTTCTCTGACGGCATCTGCAACCGGCGCACTTTCCATCAGCGCCGTCTTGTCAATGCCGGGTACCAGACGAACATTAATCAGTGCCTGCGGCGCCTTTTCCATGCCCTCCAGCAGCTCACCAAGGCTTCGCTCTTCAATGACCATCGTCGCCAGAACCTGCAGGGCAGAAACGATCCCGTCACCGGTCGTCTGGGCATGGCCACACAGGATGTGGCCCGAAGATTCCCCACCAAGCTGCCAGTCACGCGCCTGCATTCGTTCGATGACATAGCGGTCGCCAACCTTCGCACGCTCGAAGGGAATGCCCAGCTCTTCAAACGCCGATGCCAGACCAAAGTTGCTCATCAATGTACCAACGACGCCGCCACCCAGCACGCCGCGACGCTGGCGATCACGCGCAATGATGTAGAGGATGTCATCGCCATCCACGATGCGACCGGCATGATCTACCATGATCACACGATCACCGTCGCCATCAAAGGCGACTCCCAGATCGGCGCCGGTCTCGAGCACCTTCTCGCGCATGACTTCCGGATGGGTAGAACCGACCTGCTGGTTGATGTTGAGCCCATCTGGCGTCACGCCTAGGGTAATGACCTCAGCGCCAAGCTCGCGAAAGACATTCGGGGCAATGTGATAGGTCGCGCCGTTGGCGCAGTCGATAACGATTTTCAGACCGTGCAGGCCGAAACGATTCGGCACCGTCGACTTGCAGAATTCGATATAGCGCCCGGCGGCATCCTCGATACGCACGGCCTTGCCAAGCCGGTCAGGGCCTACCGTTTCCTGAAGCCCCTCAAGCTCACGCTCGATCTCGTCTTCCAGGGCATCCGGCAGCTTGGTGCCGTGCTGCGAGAAAAACTTGATGCCGTTATCCTGGTAGGGATTGTGCGAGGCACTGATGACCACGCCGGCGCTGGCGCGCAGTGTACTTGTCAGATAGGCGATGCCGGGCGTGGGCATAGGACCGAGCAGCGCCACATCCACGCCGGCCGCCGAGAAACCAGCCTCCAGTGCAGACTCGAACATATAGCCGGAGATACGGGTATCCTTGCCGATCAGTACGCGCGCCCGACGATTCTGACGGGCAAAGACACGCCCGGCGGCCCATCCCAGACGCAGCATGAAGTCTGCCGTAATGGGGGCCTGGCCGACCGTACCGCGAATACCATCCGTACCAAAATATTGTCTTGCCATTGCTATCTGCCTTCCTTGAGTACTGCACAGGTCATGCCAACGGCATCAGCGCTGGCCGCGACATCATGCGTTCTGATAATCCAGGCCCCCTTGCCGATGGCAAGGGTTGTCAGCGCCAGCCCACCATAAAGGCGCTCATCAACCTCACGTGATAATGTACGACCGATCATGCCCTTGCGGGAGGTACCTATCAGCAGGGGGTAACCCAGACGCTGGAGATACTCTAGGCGATTCATCAAGCGCAGATTGTGCGCAAGCGTCTTTGCAAACCCGAAGCCCGGATCGACAAGCAGCCGCTCATCTGCAATGCCTGCATCGCGACAGCGAGCAATCCGCTGCTCCAGAAAAGCCGCCACTTCCTCTTCAATGGGTCGCTCATATTGCGGGTCATTTTGCATGTTATCGGGCTCGCCCACCATATGCATCAGACATACGGGCAGTCCCGAGGCCGCCGCCGCCTCAACCGCCCCCGGGCGTTTCAATGAGCGTACATCGTTGATCATGCCGGCGCCCGCCTCGGTGACAGCCGTCATCACCTCCGGCGCACTAGTATCCACCGACACCAGCGCGTCGAGCTCGCCGGCCAGTCGCTCAACGATCGGCACCACCCGGTCCATCTCCTGCTGCACGCCCACAGGCGTAGCACCGGGTCGAGTGGATTCACCGCCCACATCGATGATGCCGGCCCCCTGCGCGATCATCTCTTCTGCACGGCGCAGCGCGGCATCGCCCGCAGCATGCTTTCCTCCATCAGAGAAGGAGTCCGGCGTGACATTGAGAATCCCCATTACATGGGGCCGGCCCAGCGCCAGTTGATGGCGCTTGCCACACTCCATGAACGTATCTGCATTCGACATGATAATTCCTGAAAGCTGGACCGATGACTGCCCATCGCCATCATCGGACATAAAAAAACCGCCCCGGAGGGCGGTCATGATACGTAAAACCTCGATCAATGTCCGGAAGAACCACCTAGCGGGTCGGACGGACGGCGCCTTGTATCGTCAGTGCCGTCTCCCTCCGGATCATCCACCGGGCGCACGTCTGAAGGACTGGTATCGGCAGGCGTCCCCAGACCGCCGCTCGGACCGCTGCTGCCTGGCTCCTTCGGCGGTCGCGGGTCGCGACCTTCCATGATGTCGTTGATCTGCTCGGCATCAATGGTTTCGAACTTGATCAGGGCATCGGTCATCGCATCCAGCTTGTCGCGATTGTCGTGCAGAATCTGTTCGGCCTGCTGATAGCACTCATCGATGATGCGACGGATTTCACGATCCAGTCTCGACGACGTTTCCGCCGAAGTGAACTTGCCGCCACCGCCACCCGGGCCACCCAGGAACTGGTGAGACTCGTCCTCGTCGTACATCAGCGGGCCCATCTCCTGTGACAGCCCCCACTTGGCAACCATGTTGTGAGCAAGTTCGGTGGCACGCTTGATATCGTTGGAAGCCCCGGTCGTGACGCCATTGGGTCCCAGTGTCATCTCCTCGGCAATACGTCCGCCAAAGAGCGAGCAGATCTGGCTGATGATCTGCTGACGCGTATAGCTGTAGCGATCCTCAGTGGGAAGGAACATGGTCACACCCAGTGCCCGACCGCGCGGAATGATGGTGACCTTGTAGACCGAGTCATGCTCCGGCATCAAAAGCCCGATAATCGCATGACCGGCTTCATGATAGGCCGTATTGCGCTTTTCCTTTTCGGACATGACCATCGAGCGCTTTTCGGCCCCCATCATGATCTTGTCCTTTGCCATCTCAAGCTCGGCCATGCCGATCAGACGGCGGTTCTTGCGAGCCGCGAAAAGAGCGGCCTCATTCACCACGTTGGCAAGCTCTGCACCGGAAAAGCCCGGGGTGCCGCGTGCAATCATCTCCGGCTTGACGTCATCGGCAAGCGGCACCTTGCGAAGGTGCACGCCCAGAATATGCTCGCGCCCGCGGATATCGGGCAGACCGACAGTGACCTGGCGGTCAAAACGACCCGGGCGCAGCAGTGCAGGGTCAAGGACGTCAGGACGGTTGGTCGCGGCAATGATGATGATGCCTTCGTTGGCTTCAAAACCGTCCATTTCAACCAGCAGCTGGTTGAGCGTCTGTTCGCGTTCGTCATGACCGCCGCCCATGCCGGAGCCACGCGAGCGGCCCACGGCATCGATTTCATCGATAAAGATGATGCAGGGCGCCTGCTTTTTGGCCTGCTCGAACATGTCACGGACACGCGAGGCGCCAACACCCACAAACATTTCAACGAAGTCAGAACCCGAGATGGTAAAAAACGGTACCCGCGCTTCGCCGGCAATGGCCTTTGCCAGCAGGGTCTTGCCCGTGCCGGGCGGGCCTACCAGCAGCACCCCTCGTGGGATCTGCCCACCAAGCCGCTGAAACTTGGAAGGATCCTTCAGAAAGTCGACCAGCTCCTCGACCTCTTCCTTGGCTTCATCGCACCCGGCGACATCCTTGAAAGTGGTCTTGACCTGCTCATGAGAAAGCAGCTTGGCCTTGGATTTGCCAAAGCTCATGGGGCCGCCCTTGCCGGCGCCGCCACCCTGCATCTGCCGCATGAAGAACAAAAAGATGCCCAGAATCAGCAGTATGGGGAAGCTGGCAATCAGCAATCGTGACCATATGCTTTGCTGGTCGGGCTCCTTGCCTACCACGGTCACGTTATTGCTGAGCAGGTCATCCATCAGGCGCGGGTCTTCAGCAGACGGCCTGATGGTCTGAAAGGTGGAACCATCGTCACGCTCACCGCGAATATCGTAACCATCGATGGTGACCTGACGGACCTGATTGTTTTGCACCTGCTCGACGAACTGGGAATAGTTCATCGCCTGCGGCGAATTATCGACGCTGAAGTTGTTGAATACCGTCAGCAAAACCGCTGCGATAATCAACCATAGGATCAGATTCTTGGCCATGTCGTTCAAGGGGACACCCTCACTACGTGATTCTGCCTGCCAGGCGTGGCCCGGTATGTGTCGGAAAGCTTGGGGCGCGGCCTGTCGATTACAAGCTCAAGCGCGAAAACCACGCCCCAGCAGATATACTTCTCGCGATCTTGGGCGCGAGGCATCGGGTTTGCGAGTAACTACCTTATCGAACCGAAGACGCATTTCCTTTAGATACTGATCAAAACCCTCACCCTGAAAGATCTTGGTCAGGAAATCGCCGCCCGGCGTCAGCACCTGCTGAGCCATATCCAGCGCCAGCTCCACAAGATACATGGCACCGGGCTGATCAATGGCCATCTGCCCGCTCAGATTGGGCGCCATGTCCGATAGCACGACATCAACCTGCCGATCGCCGAGCGCCTCGAGCATAGCATGCAGGGTCTGCTCTTCCGTAAAGTCACCCTGAATGAAATTCACCCCCGCGACGGCATCCATCTCGAGAATGTCAGTGGCGATGACCTGCCCCGTCTCTCCCACGCGCGCCATGGCGACCTGACTCCATCCTCCCGGCGCCGCTCCGAGATCCACCACACTCATGCCCGGTGTAAACAAACGATCACGATCGTCTATTTCAAGCAGTTTGTAACTGGCGCGGGAACGATAGCCATCGGCCCAGCTGCGCTTTACCCAGATATCGTCAAAGTGTTCCTTCATCCAGCCGTTATCGGCTGAAGCCTTTTTGCCGGCAGACGGCTTTTTGGCGCGTGTCACGTTAACTTCCGAAAAAAGGGATTGCCGTGCTACAGCGATCAAACGCCAGCATGACCACAGGATAAGGACACCGAACGCAATACAACCGTTGGCGCCACTGCCGTTGTCTGGAGTAAGATGATTGCACATGAAAAGGGATCGAGAGTTTTCAACATATCATGAGCCTTACAGCGGCACAAAAGAAAACCCTGCGTAGCGTCGGCCATATTCTCAATCCGGTTGTCCGGATCGGTGACAAGGGCCTGACCGAGGGTGTCATGGGCGAGCTGGAACGTGCACTCGCCGACCACGAACTGATCAAGGTCAGCATTGCCGGCGCCGAGCGCGACGAGCGGGCCGGGATCATCAATCACCTGCTGGAGCAATCCGGCGCCGAACTGGTACAAAGCATCGGCAAGACTGCCCTGCTTTATCGCCACAACCCGAAGGCAGACCCCAGACTATCCAACGTGGCACGCTATACGCAGTAATCGCCATGCGGCCCTTTTTGCTGCAGATGATTACAACGCAAAAGCCCCCGACACTGTCGGGGGCTTTTTTATGGCGCAAAACACGTGGTCCGGATCAGCCGACGTGCTCGACACTGTCGATTTCATATTCAACGTCGCCGCCGGGCGTGCGCACATTGACCACATCGCCTTCGGCCTTGCCTACCAGTGCACGGGCGATGGGGGAATTGACCGAAATCTTGCCGTCCTTGATGCTGGCCTCGTCCTCACCGACGATGCGGTAGGCCACCTCTTCGTCCGTATCAAGATTCAAGAGCCTGACCGTGGTACCAAAGATGACCTTGCCGGTATGCGGCATCTTGGTCACATCAATGACCTGAGCATTGGACAGGCGCGACTCGATTTCCTGAATGCGCCCTTCAATGAACCCCTGCTGCTCACGCGCGGCATGATATTCGGCGTTCTCCTTGAGATCACCGTGCTCGCGCGCCTCGGAAATGTCCGCGATCACACGCGGACGATCAACACTTTTGAGCTGGTTAAGCTCTTCACGCAGGGCCTGCTCGCCCTGCACCGTCATCGGAACCCTGGTCATGCCGTTACACTCGTATGGAGTTCCTGAAGTCGCCGCACGGTAATCTCGTTACCATACTCAAGCGCCATACACACGGCGCGGGCCCCGGCCAGTGTCGTGGCATAGGGTACCTTGTGTGACAGCGCCGAACGGCGAATCATGGAAGAATCGTTAATGGCCTGCCGTCCCTCGGTCGTATTGACGATGTAGGCAACCTCATCGTTTTTAATCATGTCGACAATATGGGGACGGCCTTCAAACACCTTGTTGACCGCTTCGACCGGTAGACCGGCAGCATCCAGTGCCTGTGCCGTACCGTGCGTGGCAATCAACGTAAAGCCTAATGTTAACAGAGAACGCGCCACCTCAATAACGCCCTCCTTGTCCGGATCCCGAACCGACAAAAACGCCCGGCGATCGCCGCTGAGTGCCGGAATGGCCTCTCCCGCGCCCAGCTGCGCCTTATAGAAGGCCTCGGCAAATGTCGTGCCGGTGCCCATGACCTCGCCGGTCGATTTCATCTCCGGCGTCAGGATCGGATCCACGCCCGGGAACTTGTTGAAGGGGAAGACCGCCTCCTTGACGCTATAGAAATCCGGAATGTGCTCGCGGGTAAACTCAAGCTCTACCAGCGTCCTGCCAGCCATGACACGCGCCGCCAGCTGCGCCAGTGACCGTCCGATGCACTTGGAGACAAACGGCACGGTCCGTGAGGCGCGCGGATTGACCTCGATGACATAGACCTCGCCGTCCTGCCAGGCCAACTGTACGTTCATCAGACCCACGACGTTGAGCTCGAGCGCCATGCGCTGCACCTGATCACGCATGCGATCCTGCACTTCACCCGGCAGCGAATAGGGCGGCAGCGAGCATGCCGAGTCACCGGAGTGAACCCCGGCCTGCTCGATATGCTGCATGATGCCGCCGATCACGACATTCTTGCCATCGCTGATGGCATCAATATCCACCTCGATGGCGGCATTGAGGAAGTGATCCAGCAAAACCGGCGAATCGTTGGAGACCTTGACCGCATGGGTCATGTAATTTTCGAGCTCGTCAGCCGAGTAGACGATCTCCATGGCACGTCCGCCCAGCACATAGGAGGGGCGCACGACCAGCGGATAGCCGATGCGGGCTGCCTTGACGAAGGCATCTTCAAAGCTGCGCGCCGTGGCATTGTTGGGCTGCTTGAGGCCGAGCTTATCGATCATCTGCTGGAAGCGCTCACGATCCTCGGCGCGATCGATGGCATCCGGCGTGGTGCCGATAATCGGCACGCCCGCCGCTTCCAGATCACGCGCCAGCTTCAGCGGCGTCTGGCCACCGAACTGCACGATCACACCCACCGGCCTTTCCTTTTCGACGATGGCCAGCACATCCTCGAGCGTAACCGGCTCGAAATAGAGACGGTCAGAGGTGTCATAGTCAGTGGATACGGTTTCCGGATTGCAGTTGACCATGATGGTTTCATAACCGTCCTCACGCATGGCGAGCGCGGCATGAACGCAGCAGTAGTCGAACTCGATGCCCTGACCGATACGGTTGGGACCACCGCCCAGCACCATGATCTTTTGTCGATCGCTGGGCTCGGCCTCGCACTCCTCCTCATAGGTGGAGTACATATAGGCCGTTGAAGTCGGGAACTCGGCAGCGCAGGTATCGACCCGCTTGAAAACCGGGCGTACATCCAGTGCCTGACGACGCTCCCTGAAGGCCTTCTCGCTGACACCGATAAGACGGGCGAGACGCGCATCGCCAAACCCGCGGCGCTTGTAGAAATAGACCTGTTTGCGACTGAGATCACCCAGAGACGTCTTGGCGATCTGACCTTCCAGAACGATCAGCTCCTGAATCTGGATCAAAAACCAGCGATCGATGTTGGTGAAGTTGAAGACTTCATCCAGCGACAGGCCGGCCCGGAAGGCATCGGCCACAAAAAAGATTCGATCGGCGCCCGGACGCTGCAGTTCGCCCTGCATAAGCTGGCGTGACGCCTCATCAAAACCGGTGAGCTTCGGGTCCAGCCCGTCAACGCCGATTTCGAGACCGCGCAGCGCCTTTTGCAGGGATTCCTGGAAGGTGCGCCCGATGGCCATCACCTCGCCTACCGACTTCATCTGGGTCGTCAGACGGTCGTTGGCCTGGGGGAACTTTTCGAAGGTAAAGCGCGGGATCTTGGTGACCACGTAGTCGATGGCCGGCTCGAAAGACGCCGGTGTGGCGCCCCCGGTAACCTCGTTTTGAAGCTCGTCGAGCGTATAGCCGACCGCCAGCTTGGCCGCGACCTTGGCGATCGGAAAGCCGGTCGCCTTGGAAGCCAGCGCCGACGAACGCGACACGCGCGGGTTCATCTCGATGACCACCATGCGACCGGTCTGCGGATCAACGCCAAACTGCACGTTGGAGCCGCCGGTTTCCACGCCGATTTCGCGCAGTACCGCGATCGATGCATTACGCATGATCTGGTACTCCTTGTCAGTCAGCGTCTGGGCCGGCGCTACGGTAATGGAGTCACCGGTGTGCACGCCCATCGGGTCGAAGTTCTCGATGGCGCAGACGATGATGCAGTTGTCGTTGTGATCGCGCACGACCTCCATCTCGTACTCTTTCCAGCCCAGCAGCGATTCGTCGATCAAGAGCTCATGGTTGGAAGAGAGCTCGAAGCCGCGATGGCAGATCTCTTCAAACTCTTCCCGGTTATAGGCCACGCCGCCACCGGAGCCGCCCATGGTATAGGACGGGCGGATGATGCAGGGAAAGCCCAGCTCAGCCTGAATTTCCCAGGCTTCCTCCATCGCGTGCGCCACCTTGGCCTTCGGGCACTCAAGGCCGATATTTTTCATCGCCTTGTCAAAGAGATCCCGATCTTCGGCCTTTTCGATGGTCTTGGCATTGGCACCGATCAGCTCGACACCAAACTCGCCGAGAATGCCGCGGCGGTCCAGCTCAAGCGCGCAGTTGAGTGCCGTCTGACCGCCCATCGTGGGCAGGACGGCATCGGGGCGCTCGCGCTCGATGATGCGGGCTACCGTCTCCCAGGTGACCGGCTCGATATAGGTGGCATCCGCCATGCTCGGGTCGGTCATGATGGTAGCCGGATTGGAGTTGACCAGGATGACCCGGTACCCCTCCTCGCGCAGCGCCTTGCAGGCCTGGGCGCCGGAATAGTCGAACTCACAGGCCTGGCCGATAACAATGGGGCCGGCGCCAATGATCAGAATGCTTTTCAGGTCGGTACGTTTTGGCATGACGATTTCACTGCGTCGAAAAATGGGATGCGAACAAGTCGAGTGCGATGGCGGCCCCGACGGCGGCACAGGCCGCCATCGGGACAGCGTCAGGCTGCCTGACGGCGGCCTTCCATCATGGCCACGAAGCGATCAAACAACGGTGAAACATCATGTGGCCCGGGGCTGGCTTCCGGATGCCCCTGAAAGCTGAAGGCCGGAGTATCGGTCAACTCGATCCCCTGAAGGGTCTGATCAAACAGCGACCGATGGGTGGCGCGTACGTTGGCTGGCAGTGAGGCCTCGTCAACGGCGAAACCATGGTTTTGACTGGTGATCATGACGTGGCCGCGATCGATATCCAGCACCGGGTGGTTGGCGCCATGGTGACCCTGCTTCATCTTGACGGTTTTCGCCCCGCTGGCCAGCGCCAGCAGCTGATGTCCCAGACAGATACCAAAGACCGGCGTGCCGGTGGCCAGAATGTCCTGAATGGCCGTGATGGCGTAATCGCAGGGCTCCGGGTCACCCGGGCCGTTGGCCAGAAACACGCCGTCGGGGTTCATCGCCAGCACCTCACTGGCAGGTGTCTGCGGCGGCACTACCGTAAGGCGACAGCCCCGGCTGGTCAGCATGCGAAAGATGTTGTGCTTGGTGCCAAAGTCATAGGCCACCACATGCCAGGGGCGTTCACGCTGGCGAAAATCGGCGTAGCCCGAGCTGAGCTGCCACTCGCCGTCATGCCATTCATGAATCTCGCGGGTGCCGGCCTCGCGGGCCAGATCCATGCCCTTGAGCCCGGGAAAGGCATTGGCTGCCGCCAGCGCGCGCGCCACCGCTTCGTCTCCCTGAGCATCCGCTCCGGCGATAATGGCACCGTTTTGCGCGCCCTTGTCACGCAAAAGACGGGTCAGACGGCGCGTGTCGATATCGGCAATACCCAGAATGCCGTGGGCGGCGAGATAGTCGTCCAGAGCGCGGACACTGCGGAAGTTGCTGACCAGGCGAGGTAGATCGCGAATGACAAGGCCGGCGGCATGGATGCTGTGGGATTCGACATCCTCTTCATTGATGCCGGTATTACCGATATGGGGATAGGTGAGCGTGACAATCTGGCGAGAATAGGAAGGGTCGGTCAGGATCTCCTGATAGCCCGTCATGGCCGTATTGAAGACCACCTCGCCACTGGTTTCTCCGTCGGCGCCAATGGAGACGCCGTGAAATACGCTGCCATCCTCGAGCGCCAGAATCGCGGGTTTGATCAATGCAACGTCCTCCACAGGGCAAAAGAGACTGTCAGCGAAAGCGACATGCCACAACGCTGACCGGAAAACCGGCCGGCTGACGACCCCATTGACCATGCTCTCCCGGCGCGCTCTGACTAAAGGCGCAACCCCCGGGCTGCAAAAAAGCGGGACGAAACCCTGAAGGGCTTCATCCCGCTTGTATTATCGCCATGGTCTGCGGGTTCGACCCGGCCAAATTGTGCCGATAATATCGGATTTCACCCCCGCATGCCATCACGCAATGATTACCTCAGTGGCGCGTCAGTCGATGCCTGCTTGAGCCCCAGCACATCCTGCATGTCGTAATGGCCTGCGTTTTGATTCATCAGCCAGTGCGCCGCACGCACCGCGCCACGCCCGAAGGTCAGCCGGCTCGAGGCCTTGTGGGTGATCTCGATACGCTCGCCGTCGGCAGCAAACATCACAGTGTGCTCGCCGACGATGTCACCGCCGCGCACCGTGGAAAAACCGATCTCGCGCGCGCTTCTCGGCCCGACCTGGCCGACGCGCTGATAGACGCCGTCAACCTTGAGATCCCGTCCCAGCGGCTCGGCCACCGCACGTCCCATCATCAGTGCCGTGCCGGATGGTGCGTCCACCTTGTGACGGTGATGGGCCTCGATGATCTCGATATCAAAGCCGGCATCGCCCAGCGCCCGGGCCGCCGTAGACAGCAGATTAAGCGACAGGTTGACCCCGGTACTCATGTTGGCCGCAAACACGAACGCCACTTTTGAGCCATAACCTTCAAGCGTTGTCAGCTGCTCGTCGTCAAACCCGGTCGTGCCGATCACAAGACGCTTGCCGTGCTCGGCGCAGCAGGCCAGATTCTCAAGCGTCAGGGCCGGGGTGGTGAAATCGATCAACACGTCGAAGTCATCGACGATCTCCTCGAGACTGCCGGCAAGCGTCACGCCCAGACGACCCTGCCCGGCCAGCTCGCCGGCGTCGGCGCCGATCAGTGAACTGTCCGGGCGCACCACGGCCCCGGTCAATCGAGCGCTGTCGTCACCGCCAACCGCTTCGATCAGCATTTTGCCCATGCGCCCTGCAGCGCCCATGATGGCGATTCGTGTCACACATCCCCCTTCGTGTCATGTTCATCGTTTGCTCACGCGCCTGTCTGCCACTATAACCCATCAGATCACGCAACCGGATGACCCCATGGCAGACCGACGCACGCACCGCTCCCTTTATGCCGTTGCCCTGTGGCTGGCGCTGCTGCCCGGCTGCACCCGAGCAGGCGTCGTTGACCCGGGCGGCCCGTCGGGCGGATCCCGCCCCGAGCAGCTCGAGTGGTGCGGCATGCTGGAGCTGCCGGATCGCATGCCCGACGGCCAGCCGCTGGGTGGCCTGTCGGAGCTGGCGTACGACGAGAAAAACAACCTCTTGTATATGCTCTCCGATCGCGCCCGGCTCTATCGCGCTCGCCCCCGTTTCGATGATCACCAGCAGCTGAATCGTCTCGAGTTGCTCGACTCGACGCCCTTACGTGACCGTCAGGGCAAGCCGCTCGAGATGCCCTGGGCCGACAGCGAATCAATGGCTCTGGTCGAAGGCGAAGATGGAGAAACGGAGCTGTTGATCGGTTTTGAGCGCCGCCATCGACTGCAGCGTTTCACGCTTGAGGGCGCGCCGGTGGGCGAGGCCACCGTGCCTTCGGCACTTGAAGGGGCCCAATATAACGGCAGCCTGGAAGCGCTGGCCAACCACCCGGTCCACGGCATCATTGGCGGGCTGGAATTTGCATCAGAAGGCATGGCCGACAATGAAAGCCGCCTGTTCGATCTCGACGGCCACCAGTGGCGCTGGCAGCGCACCGATAATAACAGCGGACTGACGGCGATGGCCCCACTGGGGGAGGATCTTTTGATGCTGGAGCGCGACTTCAAGGTCGGCCGCCCCCTGATCATCTCGCTGCGCCGCGCTCGTATCACCGACGGGCCACACAACAGCGTGATACCCGGCAATACCATCGCCCGCCTGGCCAGCGACGAGGGCTGGCGGCTGGACAACTTCGAAGGCCTGGCCCGTATTGGCCCTCGGCGCTACCTGATGGTCAGCGATGACAACTTCAGCTGGCTGCAGCGCTCGCTTCTGGGGTGCTTTGATGTGCCGAACGATACCGCCACCGACTCGTGAGCCGCCCTACGGCAGTAATGATGACCAATGACAAACCTTCAGACGCGCTCTGCGTTTTCCGCCAGCAGCGCTTCAAGCGAGGTCACCTCACCGCAGCGATCCGGCGCATAGCCATTCAGCGCGGCCACTTCCGCCAGAAACCCCTTTGATCCCATATAGGTCAAAAGCGCCTGCAGGTTGTCCTGAACCAGTCGCTGCGCCTGACAGATCAGCAGATAGTGCTCGGTCGCCAGCGGAATGAAATCAAGGCCGAACTGTGTGGCGGCCGCCTCCACGCCGAAGCCCGCATCCGCCATCCCGGCCGCCACGTAGGCTGCCACCGCCGTATGCGTAAACTCCTCGTGGCGCGCATCGGGAAGGTCGGTTTCATCGACACCGTACTCTGCCAGCAATAGATCGAACAGCTGGCGGGTCCCGGAGCGCTCGTTGCGCTGGATGAATCGAATATCACCGCGCGCCAGATCCCCCATGGCACGAATGCGGTGACTGTCCTCGTGACGCAGCATCAGCCCCTGGCGGCGGGTCACAAAGCGGATAATGCTCAGATCCTGCCCTGACAGCCAGGGGCGATAGACCGTCATGACCTGCTCGGCTAGATGCGGATCCACCGGCAGGTGAAGACTGGCCAGATCACACTCGTCGCGGCGCAGCGCCTCAAGCGCCTCGATAGACGAGCAGTAGCGCAGATCCAGCTCTCCCGGGAAATCCGGCAAAAGTGCGACGGCGTAACCGTGGCTGGCGTGTAGTCGCAGAACAGGGTGTGCGCCGTCGAGCAGCTGTTGCAGCTGATGGTTGAGCTCGGAGGCCATGCTGTCGATCTGGGGCCCGAGTCGGGCGCGCACGCGCTGTTCGGCCCACAACAGTTTCTCCCCCAGCGGTGACAGCCGCGTGCCATGACCGCGACGCATTTCGACCAGTGCCATGCCGAAAAAGGCCTCGGCCCGGTTGAGCAGATTCCAAGCATGACGATAGGAAATATTGGCCCGGCTGGCGGCATGGGTCAGCTTGCCGGTGTCGAGCAGACCGGCCAGCAGCACAAACAGTACCGGATCGAGCAGCTCGCCATCCTCCCGATAAAAGCGCCAGGACGGGACGATATTCAACTTTTTGCTAAGCATTTTCGTTCATATTTTGCCGCCGTATAGAGAGTGCTAATTTGGTTGCGAACCTGACCCTGACTTAAAGCAGTTATGAACAACGATTCCTATAAGACGATCGGATGAGCGCTGTCGCTTCAATCCTCCGACCTGATGAGATCCGGCCATGTCACAGACCCACTCCCCCGTCGCCGACGCCTGGACGCCGGCGCAAATTCAGGCAGTGATCGACGCCCATCGTTTGAGGCCGGGCGCCATGCTGCCAACGCTGCACGCCATTCAGGACCGCTTTGGCTTCATTCCCGATGCGGCAGTGCCCATGATCGCCGAGGCGTTGCGCCATACCCGCGCCGAAGTGCACGGCATCATCAGCTTTTATCATCACTTTCGCACCCACCCGGCGGGGCGCAGCGTCATTCAGATCTGTCGCGCCGAGGCGTGTCAGTCGGTCGGCAGCCGCCAGCTCGAGGCGCACGCGAGAAAAACGCTGGGCATCGACTATCACCAGACCACGCCGGATCACGAGTTCACGCTCGAGCCGGTTTATTGTCTGGGCAACTGCGCCTGCGGACCGTCCATTCGCGTCAACGATGACATCTTTGGTCGCATGACGCCGGAACAGTTCGACGAACTGACCGACGAGCTGTCGGCCACCGTCGTGGAGGTTAAATGATGGCCGTTACCGTCTATGTCCCCCGGGATACCACCGCGCTGGCGCTGGGTGCCGACCGGGTCGCGACACGCCTTGAGCGTGGTGCCAGAACGCGCGACATGGAGATCAACATCGTACGCAACGGCTCGCGCGGGCTGTTTTATCTGGAGCCGCTGGTCGAGATCGACACGATTGATGGCCGCGTTGCCTATGGCCCGGTCACACCCGGTGATGTTGAATCCCTGCTGGATGCCGGGCTGCTTGAAGGGCGCCAGGATCATCCGCTCTCACTGGGGCTGACCGAAGAGATCGACTATCTCAAGCGCCAGCAGCGTTTGACCTTTTCGCGCATAGGTATCACCGACCCGTTATCGATCGAGGACTACACAGCCCTTCGCGGCTTCAAGGGCCTTGAAAAGACCCTGGCGCTCGACAGCCAGGCGGTCGTTGATGAGATCAAGACCTCCGGTCTGCGCGGTCGTGGCGGCGCGGCCTTCCCGACCGGTATCAAATGGCAGACCGTCCACGATCAGGCCCCGGGTCAGAAATACGTGGTCTGCAACGCCGATGAGGGTGACTCCGGCACCTTTGCCGACAGGCTGGTCATGGAGTGTGACCCCTACCTTTTGATCGAGGGCATGACCATCGCCGGTCTCGCCGTGGGTGCCGAGCAGGGCTACATCTATCTGCGCTCGGAATATCCGCTGGCCCACGCCGTTCTCGATGAAGCAATCGAGCGCGCCGTCAACGCCGGCTATCTCGGCGACAATATCCTGAACAGCGGCCGCGCCTTTCATCTGGAAGTCCGCCTGGGCGCCGGCGCTTACATCTGCGGGGAAGAGACCTCCCTGCTGGAAAGCCTCGAGGGCAAGCGCGGTCTGGTGCGTGCCAAGCCACCGCTGCCGGCCATCGAAGGACTGTTCGGCCGCCCCACCGTGGTCAACAACGTGCTGTCACTGGCGGCCGTCCCGTTCATCATGGATCAGGGCGGCCAGACCTACGCCGACTATGGCCTGGGACGCTCACGCGGGACGCTGGCCATCCAGCTGGCCGGCAACGTCAAGCGCGGCGGACTGGTGGAGCTGGCCTTTGGCACCAGCCTGCTTGAGCTGATGGAAGATTTCGGGGGCGGCACTCTGAGCGGGCGCCCCCTCAAGGCCGTACAGGTCGGCGGTCCGCTGGGCGCCTACCTGCCACAAAGCCAGTGGGACCATCCGGTCGACTACGAGGGTTTTGCCGCCTTCGGTGGCGTGGTGGGCCACGGCGGTGTGGTGATGTTCGACGACAGCGTCGATATGGGCGATCAGGCCCGTTTTGCCATGGAATTTTGCAGCGTTGAATCCTGCGGCAAGTGTACGCCGTGTCGGATTGGTGCCGTGCGCGGTGTAGAAGTCATCGATCGCATCCGCGCCGGCGAGTCGGCTGACAAGAACCTCGTCCTGCTCACCGAACTCTGCGAGACCATGGTCGATGGCTCTTTGTGCGCCATGGGCGGCATGACGCCGTTCCCGGTCCAGAGCGTCCTGCAGCACTTCCCTGATGATCTGACACCTCGACAGGCCGCAACGGCGGGAGGTACGACATGCTGAACTACTTTGATCCCAAACAACCCGGTGCTCACTCGTTCAATGCGGGTCTGGGCGGCGTTGGTGAAGCCCAGAGCACCTTCAATCCGGCCTTTTTCGACCGCGATCTGGGTACCCCGGCCCGCGTCTCCGAGACGCCGGTCGAGCTGACCATCGACGGCACCGCGATTCGCGTACCGGAGGGCACTTCGGTCATGCGCGCTGCGGCACTGGCCGGCATCACCATTCCAAGGCTCTGCGCCTCGGACAATCTCGAAGCGTTCGGGTCCTGCCGGCTCTGCGCGGTGGAGATCGAGGGGCGTCGCGGCATGCCCGCCTCGTGCACCACGCCGGTGGTCGAGGGCATGTCGGTGACGACGCAGAATGCGAAAATCGCGAAGCTGCGCCGCAACATCATGGAGCTCTACATCTCCGACCACCCGCTGGACTGCCTGACCTGTCCGGCCAACGGCGACTGCGAGCTGCAGGACATGGCCGGTGTTGTGGGGCTTCGCGAGGTGCGCTACGGCTACGAGGGTGACAATCACCTTGACGCCAAAATCGACGACTCCAACCCCTACTTCAGCTTTGATCCCAGCAAGTGCATCGTCTGCTCGCGCTGTGTGCGCGCCTGCAACGAGGTGCAGGGCACCTTTGCCCTGACCATCGAGGGCCGTGGCTTTGATTCGAAAGTGGCTGCCAGCCAGAACGAGCCCTTCATGGACTCCGAGTGCGTCTCCTGCGGCGCCTGCGTGCAGGCCTGCCCCACCTCGACGCTGATGGAAAAAAGCGTCATCGAGGAAGGCGTCCCCGAGCACAGCGTCGTGACCACCTGCGCCTACTGCGGCGTGGGCTGCTCGTTCGAGGCGCAGATGAAAGGCGACAAGCTGGTGCGCATGGTGCCCTACAAGGGCGGCGATGCGAATCACGGCCACTCCTGCGTCAAGGGCCGCTTCGCCTTTGGCTATGCCACCCACAAGGACCGCATTCGCGAGCCGATGATCCGCGATTCGATCGATCAGCCCTGGCGTGCGGTGTCCTGGGAGGAGGCCATCGGCTTCGCGGCGCGACGTCTCAAGGAGATTCAGGCGCAGTACGGTCGCGACAGCGTTGGCGGTATCACTTCATCGCGCTGCACCAACGAAGAGACCTATCTGGTTCAGAAACTGATTCGCGCAGCACTTGGCAATAACAACACCGACACCTGTGCTCGCGTGTGTCACTCGCCGACCGGCTATGGTCTCAAGACCACGCTGGGCGAATCCGCCGGCACCCAGACGTTTGATTCGGTCATGAAGGCGGACACCATTCTGGTGATCGGCGCCAACCCGACCGATGCGCACCCGGTATTTGCCTCCCAGATGAAGCGCCGCCTGCGTCAGGGCGCCACACTGATCGTGGCCGACCCGCGCCGCATCGATCTGCTCAGAACGCCTCACGGCGGTCAGGGCCAGCATCTGGCGCTCAAGCCCGGCACCAACGTGGCGCTGGTCAATGCCCTCGGCCATGTGGTCGTCACCGAAGGCCTCGAGGACACCGACTTCATCGCAAGGCGCTGTGACACCGAGGGCTATCAGCGCTGGCGCGCGTTCATCTCTGATGCGCGTCACGCCCCGGAAGCCGTGGAAAATGAAACCGGCGTACCGGCAGAAGCGGTTCGTCAGGCGGCCCGCACCTATGCCAGTGCTGGCAACGGTGCGATCTATTACGGACTGGGCGTGACCGAGCACAGCCAGGGCTCGACCACGGTCATGGCGATCGCCAACCTGGCGATGGCGACCGGCAACATCGGCCGTGAAGGTGTCGGGGTCAACCCGCTGCGCGGGCAGAATAACGTCCAGGGATCGTGTGACATGGGCTCGTTCCCGCACGAGCTGCCGGGCTATCAGCACGTGGCCGACCCCGAGATTCGTCAGCGCTTTGAAGCCGTGTGGAACGCCAAACTCGACGATGAGCCGGGGCTTCGCATTCCCAACATGTTCGATGCCGCCATCAACGGCACCTTCAAGGCGCTCTACGTGCAGGGCGAAGACATCGCCCAGTCCGATCCCAACACGCAGCATGTTGAATCGGCGCTGTCGGCACTGGACTGTCTGATCGTGCAGGACATCTTCCTCAACGAGACGGCGAAGTACGCCCACGTGCTGCTGCCGGGCGCCACCTTCCTTGAGAAGAACGGCACCTTTACCAACGCCGAGAGGCGCATCAACCGCGTACGCCGGGTCATGCCGCCAGTGGCCGGCAAGGAGGACTGGGAGGTTACCCAGGATCTTGCCAATGCGCTGGGCTATCCCATGAACTACAGCCATCCGTCCGAGATCATGGACGAAGTGGCAAGCCTCACGCCGACCTTTACCGGGGTAAGCTACGACAAGCTCGAACAGCTCGGCAGCATTCAGTGGCCCTGCAACGACGATTACCCGCTGGGCACGCCCACCATGCACGGCGTGGACTTCCCGATCGGCAAGGGACACTTTGCCATTACCGAGTACGTGGCCACCGAGGAAAAGGTCAACGCACGCTATCCGCTGCTGCTGACCACCGGACGCATTCTCAGCCAGTACAACGTTGGCGCACAGACACGACGTACCGCCAACAGTGCCTGGCATTCGGAAGACGTGCTGGAGATCCATCCGGTGGATGCCGAGGATCGCGGCCTGCGTGACGGTGACTGGCTCGGCATTCGCAGCCGAGTGGGTCATACCGTACTGCGCTGTCTGGTCAGCGATCGCATGGCGCCAGGGGTGGTCTACACCACCTTCCACCATCCCGGCAGCGGTGCGAACGTGATCACCACCGACAACTCCGACTGGGCCACCAACTGCCCCGAGTACAAGGTGACGGCGGTACAGGTCGAAAAAGTCTCGCAGCCCTCGTCATGGCAGCAGCAGTTCCAGCGCTTTGACGAGCGCCAGCAGCGCTATCTGGCCGATGCCGACACCCCGGAGCCGGCGCTCAAATGAGCGCCGGGCACCCTGAACCCGTCTGGACTGCGAGGTCGCCATGAACGATCCCACGACGCCGCTGATCAGGATGATCAATCAGATCAGCCTCAATAACCGCCATCATGACAGCGATGAGGCGGCCGCCGAGCAGATCGCCGGCCATCTCAAGAAGTTCTGGGCCCGGGACATGAAACGCCAGCTCATCGACTATGCCGACACCGATGGCAGTGAGCTCGACCCCGTATCAAAACTGGCGGTCGAGCGCCTCAAGACCATGTCGGACGTGGTCAGGGACTGGGAGGAAACCTCCGACGCGGGTTAAACCCGGCGGTTTGAAATTCCCTGACGATGGCCCCGCCTGCAGCTTCAGGCGGGGCCATTTTCATTTTGTATTCCCCGAACCCTACAAAGCCTGCGCCTCCTTCAAGACATTGTATTGCCAATTCGCTCGTTCCATTCTGCCCAACCCCCTTGCCGCTCGACGCCATGCGGGAAACCTCGCATAATGCCGAAAAATGCGAATGATAAACCTTATCATCATATGACAGGACGCTATCCGGTATCGCGTTCACAACGTGTGTCTCCCTCTCTGGCCATTACAACGATCATGAAAAGAAATCTGCTGTTTACCGCTTTTATAGCGCTTGCCCTGCTCTCCTGTACCGTGCAGGCAAAAGACACGGTGGTCACCGATGTGGCCGGTCGCCAGGTTCACATCGACACCCCGGTCAAGCGCATGATTCTGGGCGAGGGCCGTCAGATCTATCTGCTGAGCGTGCTGCAGCCTGACGCCCCCTTCAAGGGTGTGGTGGGCTGGCGCGAAGACCTCTCCCAGGCCGACCCGGAAAACTATGAGGCCTACGCGGCCCGCTTTCCCGATATCGAAAACATCCCGACCTTTGGCGGTTTCAAGGACGGCACCTTTGATGTGGAGCAGGCCGCGGCACTGAAACCCGATGTGGTCTTCATGAACATCGAGGCCCAAACGGCCACCGAGGACGCCGGCTACGAGGGCAAGCTGGCGGCGCTGGGCATTCCTATCGTCTACGTCGACTTTCGTGAAAATCCCATCAAGGATACGACACCCTCGATCCGGCTGATGGGCCAGCTTCTGGGCAAGAACGATGAGGCCGAGCGCTTTATCGAATTTTCCGACGAGCAGATGGCACGCGTCACCGATGTGATTGAAAAGGCCAACCCGAAACGCCCGCGCGTGTTCATCGATCGCGCCGGCGGCTACTCTGATGACTGCTGCATGAGCTTTGGTCCGCACAACTTCGGCGAATACGTCGACATTGCCGGCGGGCAGAACATTGCCGATGGCATCATTCCCAACACCTTTGGCACGCTCAACCCCGAACAGATCATCGCCTCCAACCCGGAGCAGGTGGTGGTCACCGGCGGCGACTGGGAAGCCTACGTCCCGGGCGGTGCCTGGGTCGGGGTCGGCCCCGGCGCCGACATGACAAAAGCCCGGCAAAAGCTCGAGGCCCTGACGCATCGCACGGCCATGACCGGCATCGAGGCGGTCAAACAGGATCAGGTCCATGCCATCTGGCATCAGTTCTATAACAGCCCCTATTACTTCGTGGCGATTCAGCAGCTGGCCAAGTGGTTCCACCCCGATCTTTTCCAGGATCTGGACCCCGATGCCACCCTGGCCGAGCTTCACGAGCGCTTTTTGCCGCTGAGCTATCAGCCGGGTTACTGGGTATCACTCGAGGCGGCAGATGAATAAATCGACGGCTGCTGCGGCGGCCTCCGAGCAGGGGCGCAGCTTCTATCGCGCCACGGTGCTGCGCCGCCAGCTGATACTGACGGGGCTACTGGCAGCATTGTTTCTAAGCTTCTGCGTCGATCTGGCCCTCGGCCCGGCCCGCTATGAACTGGGTCAGGTGTTAAGCGCACTGCTTTCTCCCGGCTCGGTCAGCGAGCAGATCAGCGTGATTGTCTGGCAGATCCGCATGCCGGTGGCACTGATGGCGATTGTGGTCGGCGCCAGTCTGTCGATTGCCGGCGCGCAGATGCAGACCATCCTGAGCAACCCGCTGGCCAGCCCGTTTACGCTGGGCATTTCGGCCGGCGCGGGTTTCGGCGCGGCGCTGGCGCTGGCCTTTGGGGTGTCGATCGTGCCGTTCGCGGTGGACTACATCGTGCCGATCAACGCTTTTCTGGTCGCCATGCTCACGGCGCTGATGATTCATCTTCTAAGCATGCGCCGAGGCGTAACGATTGAAACCATCGTGCTGTTGGGCATTGCCATGGTGTTTATCTTCAACGCGCTCATGGCGTTGATCCAGTTCTTTGCCAGCCAGCAGGCCCTGTCAGCCGTGGTGTTCTGGACCATGGGGAGTCTTACCAAGGCGACCTGGCCCAAGGTCTGGGTATCGCTGACGGTACTGGCCATTGCCATCCCGCTGCTGGCGCGCCACGGCTGGGCGCTGACGGCCATGCGACTGGGCGATGCCAAGGCCGAAAGCATGGGCGTGCGACCGCGCCGGCTTCGCCTTCAGGTGTTGATGCTGGTGTCGCTGCTGGCGTCGGTGTCGGTGGCCTTTGTCGGCACGATCGGCTTTATCGGTCTGGTAGGGCCACATATCGCGCGGATGCTGGTGGGCGAGGATCAACGCTTTTTCCTGCCGGCCTCGGCGCTGTGCGGCGCTCTGATCCTGTCGGTGGGCTCGGTGATTTCCAAGACACTGATTCCGGGCACGGTAATTCCCATCGGCATCATTACCTCGCTGGTCGGCATTCCGTTTTTTCTCTTTCTTGTTCTCAACCAGAAGAAATCGACATGGTAAGCCTGACGCTGGAACAGGTGAGCGCCCACTACGGCAAGCGCGAAGTGCTTTCAAGCATTACCACGCCGACACTTTCGGGCGGCCAGGTGGTGGCGCTGCTGGGCCCCAATGCCGCGGGCAAATCCACCCTCTTTCGACGCATTCTGGGGCTGCTCTCCGGTGGCGGTCACGTTCGAATTGCCGGGACGAATGCTGAGCGCCCGGTGGCCTACATGCCCCAGGAAACCCGGATCGATGCGGTATTGAGCGTCTATGAAAGCGTTTTGCTGGCGCGCATGCAGGGGCGTCGCCTCAAGGTGCAGCCCGAGGATCTTGCCCAGGTGGATGCGGCAATCGATGAGTTGAACCTGCAGCAGCTGGCGCAGCGCGATATCGGCGACCTCAGCGGCGGCCAGCGTCAACTGGTCAGCGCCGCGCAGGCACTGGTGCAGGCGCCCGATATCCTCCTGCTGGATGAGCCAACTTCTGCACTCGACCTGCATCGTCAGATCGGGCTTTTAAGCGTGCTGCGCCGGCTGGCCGAACAGCGTCAGATGCTGATCATCGTGGCCCTGCATGATCTCGGTCATGCCCTGCGCTTTGCCGATCAGTCCATCGTGCTGGCCGGCGGGGCGCTCAAGGCGTGTGGTCCGACGCGGGCGGTGGTCACGGCCGAACTCCTGCGGGAGGTCTATCAGGTCGAAGGGCGCATCGAAACCTGCTCAAGAGGCAGCCCGATGCTGGTGATCGAAACCGCCCTTTAACGGGATCGAACAGCAGATAACTTTCGTGCGGCGAGTGATCACGCTGCCCTCGAGCTATTTCAACACTTCCACTTTAACGGGTACCACACCACTGCGGATCATGCCGACTCGCTTGGCTGCGGCGCGGGAGAGATCGATCACACGCCCCCTGGAAAAGGGGCCGCGGTCGTTGATGCGCACCACTGCCTGTCGTTGATTGTTCAGATTGGTTACCCGTACCCGGGTGCCGAACGCCAGCGTGCGATGCGCCGCCGTCATGGCGTTTTTGTCGTAACGCTCGCCGCTGGCGGTTTGCGCGCCCTGATGCCGGTCGCTGTAATAAGAGGCCTTGCCTGACGAGGTCGACCCGGGCGTATCGGACAGCTGATTGCCGGCACACCCCGCCAGCCCGGACAGACACGCCAGCATCAGAAAGCGCCACACGCTTGATTGGCAAACCGTCTTCGTTGACACCATCGACATGACCCCGTGACCTGTATAAAAAAACGCACCGCAGTCTATCAGAGCTGCGGTGCGTTGTTGGCCAGAGTCAGGTCGAGAATCTACTGACCCTTCACCTCGATATCGACCCGGATATTGCCGCGCGTGGCCTTGGAGTAGGGGCACATTTCATGCGCCTGAGCGATCAGCTTTTCTGCCTCGTCCTGTGGCAGGGCAACGTCTGCCGTCAGCTTGACCGTCAGGTTGTAGTCGTGATTTTCGGAATCCAGCGCGACGTGGGCCGCAACCGGAATATCATCAAGCTTGTGGCCCTGCTGGCGCGCCACGCCCATTGCGGCGCTGGCAAAACAGGCGGCATAGCCGGCCGCAAAGAGTTGCTCCGGATTGGTGGCATCGGTGCCACTGCCCGGCATCGCGAGATCGACATCCAGAATGCCGTCATCGCTTCTGGCATGCCCCTTGCGCCCGCCGGAGACGTTGACGGTGGTTTCATACATGACTGCCATGATGCTCTCCCTGTGATAAAGCCTGCTGCAAGCGTAGCGGATACCGTCGTAACGTGCCTTTATCGACTCGATGAACATAAAAAAACCCTGCCGGGTGGCAGGGTTTTGACATCGATCCAGACGCTTACGGGCGCATGTCATCGAAGAATTTTTTCACGCCGTCAAACCAGCGGCTTTTACGCGGCGAATGACGCGTGTCCGTGCCATCCAGGCTTTCCTGGAACTGACGCAGCAGCTGCTTTTGCTCTTCGTCGAGGTTAACGGGCGTTTCAAGCACCACCTTGCACATCAGGTCGCCAGGTGCGCCGCCACGTACCGGCTTGACGCCCTTGCCGCGCAGGCGGAACAGTTTGCCGGTCTGGGTCTCGGGCGGAATACGCAGCTTGACGCGGCCTTCAAGCGTCGGCACTTCGAGTTCACCACCCAGTGTGGCGTCTACAAAGTTGATGGGCACTTCGCAGTAAAGATCGCGCCCGTCACGCTCGAAGATGGCATGGGCCTTAATGGCCACCTGCACGTAGAGATCGCCCGCAGGACCGCCGTTGACGCCGGCTTCGCCTTCGCCGTTGAGGCGAATACGGTCACCGGTATCCACGCCGGCCGGGATCTTGACCGACAGGGTGCGCGTTTCCTGAATGCGTCCTTCACCGTGACACTTGCGGCACGGCGTATCGACGCTCTGCCCCTGGCCATGGCAGGTCGGGCAGGGTTGCTGCACGGCGAAAAAGCCCTGCTGCATGCGCACCTGACCCATACCGTTACAGGTCGAGCAGGTACGCTTGCTGGTACCGGGCTCGGCGCAGTCACCGTGGCAGCGATCGCACTCTACAAGACGCGGCACGCGGATATCGACGGTCGTGCCGGCAACGGCCTCTTCCAGATCGATTTCCAGGTTATAGCGCAAATCGCTGCCGCGGGCAGCGCCTCCCGGCCCGCGACGCCCGCCGGCGCCACCGAAGATGTCACCAAAGACATCGCCAAAGATGTCGCTGAAGCCACCCGCGCCGCCGGCACCACCAAAGCCGCCGCCGCCAAAGCCGCCACCCTGACCATCAACGCCGGCGTGGCCGAACTGGTCGTAGGACGCACGCTTGTCGCTGTCGGCAAGGACTTCATAGGCGTCAGAGACCTCGCGAAACTTCTCGGCAGCCGTATCATCGTCCGGATTGCGATCCGGATGATACTTCTGTGCCAGTCGGCGATAGGCCTTTTTGATTTCACGGTCGTCGGCGCCGCGCTCGACGCCAAGGACCTCATAGTAGTCACGCTTGGACATGGTGTAACGGATCCTCCGAAGTCTGACACCTGCAAAAACAACGCGGGAGCAAGGCCCCCGCGTTGTACAGATCAGGCGTGGAAAGCCTTACTGTTTTTTCTGGTCGTCGTTGACTTCTTCGTAGTCCGCATCGACCACATCATCGCTGCTCTTCTGCTCACCTTCCGGCTGCTCGCCCTGGGCCTGTTCGCCCTGCTCGGCGTACATCTTCTGCGCCAGGTTGCCGGAGGCTTCGGTCAGGGCATCCAGTTTCGGCTGAATCTGTTCCGGGTCGTCTGTCTTGAGCGCCTCTTCCAGCTCGGAAATGGCAGTCTCGATACTCTGACGATCCTCGTCGGTTGCCTTGTCGCCGGACTCTTCAAGCGTCTTGCGCGAGGCGTGGATCATGCCGTCAGCCTGGTTGCGCAGCTGCACCAGCTCTTCGAACTTCTTGTCCTCGGCCTCGTGCGCCTCGGCGTCCTGCACCATCTGGTCGATCTCTTCGTCGGAGAGACCGCCGGAGGACTTGATCACGATCGACTGTTCCTTGCCGGTCGCCTTGTCCTTCGCGGTAATGTTGAGGATACCGTTGGCGTCGAGATCGAAGGCAACTTCGATCTGCGGTACGCCGCGCGGTGCCGGCGGAATGTCGGCCAGATCAAAGCGACCCAGCGACTTGTTCTGTGCCGCCTGCTTGCGCTCGCCCTGCAGCGCATGGATGGTCACTGCCGTCTGGTTGTCCTCGGCCGTGGAGAAGGTCTGAGTCTTCTTGGTCGGGATCGTGGTGTTTTTCTCGATCAGCGGCGTCATGACACCACCCATCGTTTCGATGCCCAGCGTCAGCGGCGTGACGTCGAGCAGCAGCACGTCCTTGACGTCACCGCCCAGTACGCCGCCCTGGAGCGCGGCACCCATGGCGACGGCTTCATCCGGGTTGACGTCCTTGCGAGCGTCCTGACCAAAGAATTCGGCAACCTTTTGCTGAACCATCGGCATGCGCGTCTGGCCACCCACCAGGATCACATCCTGAATCTCGCTGTTGGAGAGACCGGCGTCCTGCATGGCGGTTTTGCACGGGCCGAGCGAGCGCTGAACCAGATCTTCGACCAGCGACTCGAGCTTGGCGCGTGTAACCTTGACCGCCAGGTGCTTGGGACCGGTCTGGTCTGCCGTGACATAGGGCAGGTTGACTTCGGTCTGCTGCGCGGAGGACAGCTCGATCTTGGCCTTCTCGGCGGCTTCCTTCAGACGCTGCATGGCGAGCGAATCACCCGACAGGTCGATACCGGAATCGGCCTTGAACTGCTGGACAAGATAGTCGATCAGCTTGAGGTCAAAGTCTTCGCCGCCCAGGAAGGTGTCACCGTTGGTAGCGAGTACTTCGAACTGCTTTTCACCATCGACATCAGCCACTTCGATGATGGAGATATCGAAGGTGCCGCCGCCCAGGTCATAAACCGCGATGGTACGGTCGCCACCCTTGCTGTCCATGCCGTAGGCCAGCGCGGCTGCCGTCGGCTCGTTGATGATGCGCTTGACTTCAAGCCCGGCGATACGACCGGCATCCTTGGTGGCCTGACGCTGAGAGTCATTGAAGTAGGCCGGTACAGTGATAACCGCTTCGGTCACTTCTTCACCGAGATAGTCCTCGGCGGTCTTTTTCATTTTCTTCAGGACTTCAGCGCTGACCTGCGGCGGCGCCATCTTCTTGTCGTTGACCTGAACCCAGGCATCGCCGTTGTCGGCTTCGATGATGCTGTAGGGCACCATCTTGATGTCCTTTTGAACAACGTCATCCTTGAACTTGCGGCCGATCAGGCGCTTGACCGCATACAGGGTGTTGTTCGGGTTGGTCACGGCCTGGCGCTTTGCCGCCTGACCGACCAGTGTTTCGCCGTCATCGGTGTAGCCGATGATGGAAGGCGTCGTGCGCGCGCCTTCGGCGTTTTCAATTACGCGGGTCTTGTCGCCATCAAGCACAGCCACACAGGAGTTGGTTGTGCCAAGGTCGATACCAATAATGCGTCCCATAGTGTCACCTCGAAAAATCTTCTGAACCAAAATGCTTTCGATGCGCAGTCAACGCTGCGTGGATGTCTGCCTATGTGTGGGCATTACGTCGCTTTTCAAGACCCCACACGTATCGTTGTCGACAAAACATCCGTGGCCGGGTATCAGGCCTGCTTGCTTACTACCACCATGGCCGGGCGTACCAGACGTCCGTTGAGCGTGTATCCCTTCTGCATGACATCCATGACCGTATTGGGATCCAGCTCCGGATTGGCCACCTGGGTCATGGCTTCATGATATTGCGGGTCGAAGGGCTCGCCGTGCGGGTCGAGCTGTTCGACGCCAAACTTGGAGAGCACATCGAGCTGCATTTTCAGCGTCATCGACACCCCTTCGCGATGGGTTTCGCTGACATCTTCACTCATGCTCTCAAGGCCCTTTTCAAGGCTGTCCACGACCGGTAGCAGCTCCTTGACGAACTTTTCCAGAGCAAATTTCTTCGCCTTGTCGGCATCCTGCTCGGCGCGACGACGCGCGTTTTGCGCCTCGGCTGCCGCGCGGACCTGTTGATCCTTCGCCTCGGCCAGCTCCTGCTCAAGCTCTGCGACACGGCCGGCCAGAACATCGGCTTCCTGGTCGCTTGAGCTCAGCATTTCTTCGTCGTCTGTCTGCAAAACGCCTTCGATATCTTCAAGGCCATCCGTCTTGCCGGCGTCAAACGGTTGTGGCTCGGCATCACGCTCGGCGCGTTCGAGCTCTTCATCCTTCGGATCATGCGGCTTGTTGGTCATAACCCACTCCTGACTCGCTGTGGCTGCCTTTCAGGTTGTGCCGCTCGTTGTGCGCGGGCAGTACGCAACCGAGTGTCAGTGCGTCATCCTGTAGAGCGACATTGATGCTGAAAACTGTTTACCCAGATGGGGCATTTGGGTCGCGATCTCAAGGCATGAAGACGATGAAATTACCAATTCAGGGTATTGAAGCCCGATCAGAGCCGCTGTATAAAAACACACTCACTGTATATAAAGTCAGTTTTTAACCCACTAAACCCAGTCTTTTGCGACCGCGCACACGGGAGTGGCCATGCTGTCTCAGCTATCCATCAGTAATTACGCCATCGTCGAACATCTGGAGCTGGATTTTCGCAATGGCATGACGACCATCACCGGTGAAACCGGTGCCGGCAAGTCCATTCTTCTGGATGCCCTGTCGCTTTGTCTGGGAGAGCGGGCCGATGCCGGAAGCGTACGTTATGGTGCTGCAAGAGCCGATCTGGCCGTGCGCTTTGATATCGAGGCGCTGCCCCAGGCGCGTGCCTGGCTTGCCGAGCGCGATCTGGACGACACCGAATGCCTGCTGCGCCGCTCGGTCACTGCCAACGGGCGCTCAAAGGCCTGGATCAACGGTGTACCGGCGCCGCTTGCCGATCTCAAGGCGCTGAGCGAACACCTGATCGATATTCATGGCCAGCATGCCCATCAGACCCTGATGCGCGAGGAAACGCACCTGCGCCTTCTGGATGACTTTGCCGGCCACACCGGCCAGGTCGAGCAGCTCACACAGATCCATCGCCAGTGGCAGCAGGCCAATCGTCGACTGAAAGCGGCGCGTGAAAGCGGTGATGAGCAGCAGGCCCGATGCCAGCTGTTGCGTTATCAGGTCGAGGAACTCGATGCGCTGGCACTGGGCGAGGAAGAACTGGCAACACTCGAGCAGGAGCAGACCCGGCTGGCCAATGCCGAAGAGCTCATCACTCAGGCGCAGTTTGCCGCTGACTGCTGCGATGATGATGAAAGTGGTGCGCTCACCCGGCTGACACAGGCTCGCCAGCGCCTGGAACAGCTGCCAGGCAGTGACACCGGCGCCCTGGCCAATATTTTGAACATGCTCGGTGATGCCTGCATTCAGCTACAGGAAGCCGGTTATGAGCTGCATCGCTATGTCAGCAGTACCGAGCTCGACCCTGATCGTCTGATGACGGTGGAATCGCGCCTTGCGGAGATCCATCGCATTGCGCGCAAGCATCACGTCATGCCCGAGGAAGTACCGGCGCTGCACCAGCGTCTGCAGGCAGAGTTTTCCGAGCTGCAGGGCGACGGGGAAGACATGGAAACACTGGTTGAAGCCACGGAAACAGCGCGCAATGCCTGGCGCGAGCTGGCCCACCGGGTTTCCGAGCAGCGCCTTGAGGCAGCACAGCGCATGGGCGGGGAAGTGCAGTCTCAACTGGCGTTTCTGGGGATGGAAAAGGCGGACTTCACCGTCGATATTGCGCGTCGTGATACCGCCCAACCAGAGGGCATGGACCGGGTCAGCTTTCTGATCAGTGCCAACCCAGGACAACCGGCGCGCGCCCTGACCCGTGTAGCGTCGGGTGGTGAGCTGTCGCGCGTAAGCCTGGCCATTCAGGTGGTCGCCGCACAGCACAGCACCATTCCGACCCTGGTCTTTGACGAAGTGGACGTGGGCATCTCGGGCGCCACGGCAGAAATCGTCGGCCAGCTACTGCGCCAGCTGGGCAGCCACGGTCAGATTCTTTGCGTTACCCATCTACCTCAGGTGGCGGCTCAGGGGCATCAGCATCTGCATATCGAGAAACAGGCGGATGAGCAAACCACCCATACCACCATGGCGCTGCTCGACGAGGGCGGACGGGTTCGAGAGCTTGCTCGCATGCTGGGTGGCGTTCACCTGTCAGAGCGAACGCTGGCCCATGCCCGGGAGATGCTGGATGTGAGCCAGCGCTCGGCACACTAGTCAGACCTGCTACCTGCCAACGTCAAAACGCCGCGAACATTCGCGGCGTTTTCATGATCACCCGGTCCGCGCCGCCGCAATCAACGACGGTTGCCACCATCCTGTCGCGTTGCGCTGGAGCCCTTGGGACGTACATACAGCACCAGTGCGTGATCGACCAGCTCGTAGCCGCGCTCTTCTGCGAGTTCGCGCTGACGACGCTCGATATCACGATCAAAGAACTCGACCACTTCACCTGTTTCCAGACACAGCATATGGTCGTGATGCTCTTCTTGAGACATCTCGAATACGGCATGGCCACCGTCAAAGTTATGACGGACTACAAGCCCTGCGGATTCAAACTGTGTCAGTACACGATAAACAGTGGCCAGACCGACGTCTTCACCGGAATCCAGCAGCGCCTTGTAGACGTCTTCGGCGCTCATGTGCAGATCCTCTTCCCGCGTTGCCTCGAGGATCTGAAGGATTTTTACGCGTGGCAGGGTCACCTTGAGCCCTGCCTTGCGTAACTCCTGATTTCTATCGGCCATGGTAGCTCTTCGCAGTCTCTGGATGTATCGGGTATGATCGATCAAGGCAAACGATAGGGAAAGTCCCAGGCAAATGCAAAACACGCTCAAGCTTATAATTTTTTCTTTAATGGTCAGCCTGTTAGCAGCATGCGTTTACAAGCGCGACCTTCCCCAGGGCAACCTGATCACTCCCGATATGGTATCGCAGCTACAGCCCGGCATGAGCCGTCAGCAGGTTGTACAGGTCATGGGCAGTCCCCTGATGTACAACGCCTTTGACGATGCGAGCTGGAACTATGTCTATCGGCTAAAGGATGCTGATGACAATATCACTGAAAAGCAGGTTTCGCTTGTCTTTAATGGCAATCAACTGGCAGATATTCAGACAGCCGGTGAGATTGGCGCAAGCCCCGGAACCGAGCAGCGTGATGCTCCGGCCTCTGCCGCCGCGGCCGGACCGGGAGACACGATCTCTCCGATGGGCAGACCGGCTTCCAACCCTGCAGGTGGCTCTACCGATCCGACCCTGTAGATCATCAAAACAGCAGCCTCTACTTAAACCTTTCGTCGGGCCCTGGCCCGACGAGCCTGCTTCGGGTCGACGTGAAGCGGCCTGTAAATTTCGATGCGATCTGCCTGATGGACCACCCTTTCGGCAGGCGATTTGACATGCTCGCCAAAGATGCCCAGCTGAAGTTCCTCAACAGGCACGCCCATCAGCTCGTCTATACGAGCGCAGATCCCTGAAGCCTCAAGCGCTGTCAGTACCGTGGCCCCGTGCGATACGGTAACCACTTCCAGATGCTGCTCCTTCGGCGTTGCCCAGGCGATCTCACAGGTAACGGTGTCTTCTGACTGCATCAACGTCCGTACACCCTGTCTGCACGCTCGATAAAGGCGTCTACCAGCTGACCGGCCAACTGATTGAAAAGACGGCCGAAGGCCATGCCCAGCAGCCGACTGGAAAATTCAAACTCCAGATGCAGCTCTACACGGCATGAACGGTCATCAAGCGCCACGAATTTCCAGTATCCCTCAAAACGCTTGAACGGCCCGCTGGCCAGTGACAGGTCGATCCGATCAAAGGGGTGAAGTTTGTTGTGGGTGCGAAAGGTCTGTTCGATTCCTCCCTTTCCCAGTGTCAGTTCTCCGATGAGATGGTCTTCCCCTCTTTCCACCGTTCGCGCGTTGCGACAGTTGGGCAGAAATTCGGGATAACGCTCGAAATCATTGACCAGCTCAAACATCTGCCGATCGGTATGGCGCACCATCGTGGAGCGATCAACGGTGGGCATGCCCTTCTCCCATGACGCAGGCACGCTCAGCGCGTACCATGGTTGACGTTTGTTCACACATGCTTGAATGATATCACGCCTCCCCCCATCTTAAGGTGAGCACGCGCATGTGATGTATCGCATGATTTTTATAGTCAAGGAGATGACATTTCGATGGGCAAGAAGAAACATCAGCCCTCAGGCAATCTGATTGCCCAGAACCGCAAGGCGCGCCATGAGTACCACATCGAAGAGAGCTTTGAAGCAGGGCTTTCCTTATCGGGTTGGGAGGTCAAAAGCCTGCGCGCCGGCAAGGGACAGCTGACGGATACCTATATTCTGGTTCGCCGTGGTGAGGCGTGGCTTATGGGGGCGCATTTCACGCCTTTGAACACCACCAGCACTCATGACGTGGCTGATCCCGCCCGCACGCGCAAACTGCTGCTGCATAAAAAGGAAATTGCCAAAATCTTTTCGCGCACGCAGGACAAGGGCCATACCTGCGTCCCGTTGCGGCTTTACTGGAAAGGGCATCTGGTCAAATGCGAGCTGGCGCTGGTGGTCGGTAAACAAAAGCATGACAAGCGGGAAACCGAAAAACAGCGTGACTGGCAGCGACAGAAGGCACGGGTCGTGCGTGAGCAGCGCTAGTCACAAGCGACGAGCGTCAGGCAGTCATGAACGTCGCGTGACGCTCGATGTCGACAGCGATTGGCGCTGACTGCAAATATTGCTACACTCCTTGGCGAACCGGGGGCGTTATGGATTCGACGCCGGTTGCAGATCCTGAGGTGCATGCCGAGAGCGTAACGTATCTCGTAAATCCCACGTTACTCTAAAATAGTCGCAAATGACGAAAACTATGCTCAAGAGGGCGCGCTGGCAGCTTAAACCCTGCTGGTAACCTTCTTACCTCGAAGCGATGTGCCTGTTCATCGTGACGAGGCTACGAGCTACAGCTGACAGGATCGCGGTTGGTTTTGTTCTCGCGTCAACCGCTAAACATTAGAGAGCCCGCTGTATCGGATCCTGCTCGTCGGAGCCGATACGGTTGAACCAAAAGACGAATCTAAGCATGTAGAGCTGATGGACGAGTGCCGGCGGACGGGGGTTCAACTCCCCCCGCCTCCACCAAACATCAAAGCCGCTGATTTTTCAGCGGCTTTTTTTATTTTATGACCCATTATTGATTTGAAATTATCAATTGCCAAACAAAAATTTAATGCACCAGACTTTAAAAAAGAAATTTTAATGGTTGGTTATGGCAGCGCCAATATTTATGGCGAACCCTTTGAAAACAAATAGCGCCTTCGAAGAAATATAACTATTCCAGGAAATATCAAAACAATGCCCAGTTTGACCAATGACCACCTGAAGTGGCACATCAGCTGGCATCAACCATTACTTTGCGCGTTCCAGCCTACCTGTCAGACCGTAACGCACGATTAAATGTTGTGGATTACCAAGGCTGTTTTTTTAATTACCCTGGTTGGCAGCGGTAATTATGCAGAAAGTAACAAAAGATACACACAGTGACCTGCAGAACCACTTCGGCACATCCCGGTGGTGAGTACGCTGCCAACATTACGCTATCGCAGCTAACACATATCGGAATGATGTTTTCCATGGATGGCGCCGTATCATTTTTCAGATCAAACTGAAAAATTGTACGAATACCTTCATAAACGGTTCAGCGAGCCTTGATGATTCGTTAACCGGCAAGGTTGCTCATGGCCAATACAGGACATCATCCGATACAACAGCCTGATTTGAAGGGCAGCTGTATCGCAGGGTATCCAAGAATGAAGGAGGGCATATGCCCAGGGCCGTAAAAAACCTGTTTGCCGACTCGCTGACTGCTGAATCGGAGCCTCAAATGAAGAAGCAGGACAGCAGGACTGTCGATGTGGAGAAAAGGGACCACATCGGTGAATACCTGCGCCTGGCGCGTCGCAGCATCATGAATGTCCTTCCTGACAAGTGGCACACGGCACTTCGCTACCGACGGGTATTCGGTGAATTTCCGGACCTGAAAAATCCGCGCACCTTCAACGAAAAGATCTGCTATCGCAAGATCAATCCTCAGCCCATCTACTCGGTTTTAAGTGACAAGATTGCGGCACGCGATTATGTGGCACATACCATCGGCGAGCAGTATCTGGTGCCCTGCTACGCAATAGAATCCGAGCCCACGCCGGCAACCTATTCCGCCCTGCCGGAAAGCTTCGTGATGAAAGCCAATCACGGCTTCGGCTATAACCTGCTTGTGCGCGACAAGGCCGACCATCCCTTTCCCCAGATCTACAACCTGGGGCGCCACTGGCTGGGACAGGACTTTTACGACGTATGTCGAGAAGCACACTATCGTGATATCAAGCCCTGCCTGATTTTTGAAAAGCTGCTTGTTGATGACCTTGGCAACATCCCCAAGGACTTCAAGTTTCACTGTTTTCAGCGTGAGGGCGAAGATCCGGTCGTTTTCATTGAAGTAACACACGACCGCTTTACCAACTACAAGGTCGATTTTTACAATCAGGACTGGGAGCTGGTAGAGATACGCCGGCCCGAAGTCAGCACGGGCCAGGCCATGCCGCGCCCGCAGCAGCTTGATGAGGCGCTCGAGCTGGCACTCAAGCTTGCCAACGGTTTCTCTTACGTACGTGTGGATTTTTATCTGGTGGGTGACGCCATCTATTTTGGCGAAATGACCTTTACGCCGACCGCCGGACTGACAAAATTCAAGGATCGGGAAACCGATCGTCAGTGGGGCGCTCTGTTCGACGTCTAGGTCCGCTGCCATGACATGGCAATCGCTTGATTGCCATGTCGGACACTATTTACCCTGCTCCTTCCCGGAATCCATCGGCATCCTGAGATCGCGCTGCCACCTGCGCACCTTGAGCCGCTGACGACGCTTGCCCAGCTGCTGCGTGCCGATCGTTTCGGGAATAAGACTCAGCTTCCTGTCGTCATCATATTTCATGTTGAATCGCCGACTGGCCCCTATCGGGCTTGTCTCGGCTCCAAAAATCATGATCAGTCGGATTTCGACGCTGCTGAATCCCGCCTCCCCGGTCGGACGACAGCTTTCATCGACACTGATGCCATGCTCACTGGCTACCTTTTGCAACAGTGTGCGAAATGTTCCTGCGTTCATGTACTCGCCGGACCCCAGCGGCCCCTGACGCGTCACCTGACGCAGCTCCTTGTTGTCCACATCACTACCGCCTTCTCCCTGCTCGTCTACCGTATCGGTAACATCGGTCACATACTGGCCGTCGCTGGTTTCAAGCTTGACGATAATGCTGTCTACGAAAACGGCAGACTGACTCATGTTGCTGACGATGCAGCGGGAATCAATGCCGCGTCCGTAACCATGATTGATAATGATCTGAGGACGTCGCTGCATGCGAAAATTGTGCAGCAGAAGCTGTAGATAGACGCCCCATATCACCAGCATGCCGACGCTGGTCAGGCCGCTGAAAACCGTGGCGTTTTCCTGTATCCAGTCCCATAAATTACTTAAAAAATAAATCACTCTCGTCCCCTGAAAAATATGCTTCCGGATACTGGTCTATCTCATCCACCAGGGCGCACTTTCGATCAAGCACAAGCATGGCTGAAAAAGCGGCGATCTGCCCCTGCATACGCGCCTATCGACCAATAGATGCCGGCCCTTATCTCATCGAGCAACAATGCCTGGCTATAGTATCAGACAGGCAGCCGTGACCCGGCGGCCGACAGCATGAAGCATGGCTCGTTCGTCAGTGACATCCACACTGTATTGGACCTCAAACGGTTCTGGGAGTGCATCATGATTCATCATGTCTGGGGCCTGATGGCTCATCCTCACCGAGAGTGGAAACACATCGAAGGTGAACATGAAACCGCAACACACATGTATGCCAGCCATGTTCTCCTGCTGGCTGCCATCCCGGTCATTTGCGCATTCATTGGCACCACTACCATAGGCTGGGACTTTGGTCGTTCGGCCGTGGTGACACTCTCCACAACAAGCGCATTACAGCTGGCAATCATTTTTTATCTGGCCATTCTGGGCGCCATCGCCCTGATGGGACTTGTTATCCATCGCATGGCCCAGCGCTACCCCACTCACCCGGATCTGAATCGCTGCATCGTTTTCGCCGGATACGTTGCCACACCCATGTTTTTGACAGGCCTGGTAGCACTGTACCCCCTGCTGTGGCTGTGCGTGGTCGCTGGCGTAGCCGGGCTTTGCTATACGGGCTATCTGCTTTATCTGGGCATTCCAGGCTTTCTGGGAATAGACAGGAAGGAAGGCTTTATCGTGTCGAGCTCGACACTGGGGATTGGCGTATTGGTCCTCGAAGTGCTTCTCGCCATCGCTGTGCTGCTATGGGGCTATGGTGCCCATCTTGTTTACTAAGGATGCGTTGAACGTCATCGCCGCTGTAGAAGCGGACAACAGGAGAAGCGGACAACAGGGGCTCCAGAGTTCTGAAAACCAAACCAAGACGAGGAAACACAAACAAAAAGGGAGCTGCCAATGGCAGCTCCCTTTACAGCAGAATTTAATCTACCGACTTACTCGGGGCGGATTGCAGAAGCCTGCAGACCCTTTTTACCCTGAGTGACGTTGAAGGAGACCTTCTGGCCTTCCTGCAGCGACTTGAAACCTTCTGCCTGAATCTCGGAGAAGTGTGCGAACAGATCGTCGCCACCGTCGTCAGGAGAAATAAAACCAAAGCCTTTGCTATCGTTGAACCACTTAACTGTGCCAGTTGCCATGCTTTTGATACCTGTGCAATAAATTAATGATGGTTAGCCCACTGCGGGCAAAAACAAGATAGCCATTCATATGCTCTCGACAGGATCGATTACAACTGACGATATACTGCCTTGTTAACCACCCGGGTCATAGTGCACCTATCGCCCCACCCGGTCAAGTAACCCTTTGGTAGGGGGTATGCGATACGAGCAATATGTATGCTCTTTTGACACATTCCGGATGATCTGGCAACACGAACATCAACTTCATAAAAGGCCGATACCAAAGGCCGTGTCATCTATCCGTCTTTTGATAGCAACGACATCCGGCCTACCGGCGCACCCTTGTAAGGTATCAATACCTTGATGGAAGCAGTGGTTGTCGATCCGGCAGGAACATGCAAAAACGAAATTGACGCGTAAAAAAACCGCCATTGGAGGCGGTTTTCTTGTTCCGGATCATGCTGTTGATGATCTGGAATGGTGCCGGCTGAAGGAGTCGAACCCTCGACCTACTGATTACAAGTCAGTTGCTCTACCAACTGAGCTAAGCCGGCATATTCAGCATGCAAAGTACTGAAGTGGCTGGGGTACCAGGACTCGAACCTGGGAATGCCGATACCAAAAACCGGTGCCTTACCACTTGGCTATACCCCAGCAGATGGTGGCCAGAGACGGAATCGAACCGCCGACACGGGGATTTTCAATCCCCTGCTCTACCGACTGAGCTATCTGGCCGTTGCCAACGGCTGCGTATTAAATCGAAAACCTCTTCCCGGGTCAACACCTTTTTCCGGATTATTTCAAAAACCTATTGAGATGGGGGTACATAGCCTTCGGCGCTGTCGGTTTCCTCATTGTTGAAAAACCGTGTCATCTGCGCCATCAGATAGTCGCGCGTTTCGGGCTCAAGCATATTGAGACGCTTTTCATTGATCAGTCGCGTCTGTAGCGCCTGCCACTCTTCCCAGGCCTTTACGGACACGTTGTCATAAACGTCCTGGCCTCTGGCGCCGGGCAGCGGCGGCATCTGCAGCCCTTCCATTTCCTGCTGATACTTGCGACAAAATACCGTGCGACTCATTGCAATACCTCTTGTCAGCGCGTTTTTAAAAAAGCGTGGATGATGACAGGGACTCAAGCAGTGCCTTGACCGGCGCCGCCAGCCCAATGCTGTCGGGATGATCCGGATCATACCAGCGCCGGCCTTCCACCGCCCGAGCGTTCCCCTGCTCCGGTAGATGCGCCTGAACGGGCGTGATCTCAAGTCGAAAGTGCGTAAAGCCATGCGAGAAGCCCTGCCACTGCCCCTGCACGACACTACCGGGCATTTCCCGGGCCAGCCACGCCGTCAGCGCCTCGCTGTCGTCAAACTGTGGCATTCCCCAGAGTCCTCCCCAAAGACCGCTTGAGGGGCGCTGCTCGAGCAATACTCGCCCATCATCATCGCGAAGCATCAGCATCCATGTCTGACGAACGGGCTTTTCCTTTTTTGGCTTCGATTCGGGAAAGCGATGCTCCTCTCCACGGGCGTGCGCCACACAGTCCGCTTCAAAAGGGCACAGCAGGCAGCTGGGACGGCGCCGAGTGCAAAGCGTGGCCCCCATGTCCATCATGGCCTGTGTGAAGTCAGCACAGCGCCAGTGTGGCGTATAGTGCTCGGCCAGTTGCCAGAGCCGACGCTCGACCTCCGACCGGCCGGGCCAGCCTTCGACCCCGTGCAGCCGCGTCAGTAGCCGTTTGACGTTGCCATCAAGAATGGGCGCTCTCTTGTTCGTGGCCTGAGCGATGATGGCACCGGCCGTTGAGCGACCGATCCCCGGCAGCGCACTCAGTGCTTCCACACTTTCAACGGGAAATTCACCGCCATGCTCATGAATCACGCAGCGGGCGGCACGATGCAGATTCCGGGCGCGTGCGTAATATCCAAGCCCCGTCCATAGATGCAGCACCTCATCCTGATCGGCCGCCGCCAGCGATGCCACATCCGGAAAGCGCTGCATGAAACGCTCAAAATACCCGATAACGGTCGCCACCTGCGTCTGCTGCAGCATGATCTCCGAGACCCAGACGCGATAAGGGCTCCTGTCCTGCTGCCACGGCAGATGCGTGCGGCCATACTGATCAAACCAGCCCAGCAGCCGGGTGCGAAAATATTCGGCATCCAGCGGCCTGCGGGCTTCCAGAGAAATACTCACGATCGGCTCTCGCCCAGGGATAAAATACGAAAAAGTGCAGGCGCCGCATCGGTTGCGGCGCCTGTCATGATGGGTAATTACTGAAAAAGCCCCTTGATGGCATTTCTCAGATTGCTGCCGGAATCCTCGCCCAGTTTTTCCTCGATACGCTGGCCCAGCCTGCCATCAAGCTGACGATCCAGATGCTCGCGCAGCTTCTGTTGTCCTTCATTGGCCGCCGTTTTTTGCAAAATGGCGCGGAAGGCATCGGTGTCAAAGCGACACCACCGTGCCGGGGACTCTCCAAGCGCTCCCGAGCAGTGCAGCGGCAGCGGTATACGGCTCAGGGTGTTGCTTACCGGACACCCCTCGACGTCAGCGGTATCAACCAGCCGGGCAGCCAGTGCCATGTCCAGCTTCTGCGCGCGCGGATCGATCCAGCCGCTGCCGGTAATATCGATACCCGGCAGCGCCACCGCCAGGTCGTCGCTTTGCACGACGCCATCGACAACTTTGAAGGTAGCAGCCAGCTGGTCGAATTCGGTATCGCTGCCCCACTCATGCGAGGTGCTGTTGCCCTGCAGCATGGCGGCTGTCGTGCAGAGCTGGCCCGGCAGATTGATGCCCATCATGGCGCCCTCGGTAATCTCGAACGCCGCTTTGCCATTGAGGTGTTCCAGCAGCGAGGCATCGCCCTCAACGGTAGAGGACAGCGTCGCACTGGCATTGAGCGTCCCGCGGAAAAGATCGTCACTACCCCGGGCATCACGCAGCAAGGGTTGCAGCGCCACTTTTGAGAGCTCTGGCTCGATGGACAGCGACGTCGACGATGCCGTCACGTCCATGGCACCACTGGCCCTGAGCGTGCCGTCATAGAGCTCGGCGGCAAGTGTCGGAAGTCGGTACCGCCCGTTACGACCCTGTATCTGCAGCGCCACATTCTCGAGATGAAGGTCATGTGCCTTGAGGGCGTCAAGACGCAGATCCAGGTCAAGATCCAGGTCACGCACCAGCGCCCGAAGCTTATCGTTTGAAGCGGCTTCGTGATCGGCAGACGGCACTGCCCCGCCTTGCGGTGCCGGGGCGGCGCCGTCGGCCGGTTTCTCCGGCGCTGCCTTTGGCGGCAGGTAGCGATCCAGATCCAGCGAACTTCCCTTGAGCCCGGCATGCACGAGCAGCCCGTCAAGCCCCAGTGTTGCATTTCCTTCAAGGGCGGTATCGTCAATATTGACGGCCAGATCCGTCAATCGCGCCACATGCCTGTCGCCCTCGACACTGGAAGAAAACCCCACCCGCTGCAGTGCCTGTGCATCGGCGGTGGCCGGAAGCTGACCCAGACGTTCCAGCCAGCTGCGAAGATTGGCCGGCGCCATCTCGATCCGCCCCTGCCAGCTCGGGTCATCGCTCAGGTTGTGGGCTTCGCCCTGGCCTGTCAGGCGCAGCAGCTGACCGCTGCTGAGCGCAAACGAGGTCAGTGCCGCATGATCGCTGTCCAGCGACACCTCACCGGTGGCTTCACCGCCCAGCGGCAGGGCACGCTCGCCCAGAGACGGCAGATGAAGCGCGCCATCGAACGCTGCTTTGTCGACGGTATAGCGCTGCCGGGGCAGATCCGCGACCAGCCTTGATGCATTGACGTTGAAGCTCTGGTCATGAGCATCATCCAGTACCGGCAGACGCATCGCCCCCTTCAGCGCCAGACCGTTCAGGGCATATACACCACTATTGAGATCCACACTGGCCTGACTTTTCAGATTAACGGTCCCGGCCATCTCGGGCTGGGTGCCCTGGACGGCAAAGGAGAGCTCCAGCGGGAAAGCGCCCCCGGAGGTGACGTCGGAGGCCAGCAGAGCCAGTGAAGACAGCGTCATCTCGCGGTCGTGCTGACGATCGTCATAATGCACCCGGCCATCGCTGACCTGAACACTGGCGATATCCATGGCAAGGGGCCGGTCGCCGGCCGTTGTGACCCGCTGTGGCCGGCGCGATGTTGACGCCGGCGGCGCACTGTCCTGGTGCGCCACGGCATCAATCAGCGTTTCCCAGTTGCCACGCCCCTGCTCGTCGCGCCGAAGATTGAGACGCAACCCATCAAGCGTAAAACCATCGATTTCGATATTGCCACTCAACAGCGGTGCAAAGCGCAGTCGCGCCTCGGCCTGTTTGAAAGCGGCAAAGGGCGCACCGTCATCCTCCTGATCCGGCAGACGTGCAGAGGCATCTTCCACGGTCACGCCGATCCGCGGATAGAAGGTCCAGGACAGGGGGCCGTTCAGCGACAGCTCAAGTCCTGTGCGTTCACGCACGGCATCGGCAAGCCTGGGCTTGAGGTCATTGGGATCGAGAAAGGTCGTGGCGTAGATGACCACGGCCACGGCCAGCAGTCCCAGCACGCCCATTGCCGCCAGCACGATCCTGAACAATGCTTTCATTGAATACTCCCCAAAAGACCCTCTCCCACCCGATAATCCTGTCGACAGACCCCGCCATCATGGCAGAGACGAGCCCATCGGTTGCGGGCGTTAGTGTAGCGGATGGTCACTGCCCTTCTCTATAATGGCGCGCCGGCGCAGGCACTCGGGCGTTTTGCAAACCGCCAGCACGCATCGAGCCGCGCGGATGTGACCTGCTTTTGATATCGTTGTTATCCATTACGCCCTCGAGGCGGTGATCCTTTTTCTACAGGGAGCCTTCATGACCCAGTCGCCGCGATGCGCCAGTATTTCACGTCATACCAGCGAAACGCGCATCAGCGTCTCGCTCGACCTTGACGGTCAGGGCGAGCTCAAGGCCGATACCGGCGTGCCCTTTTTCGAGCACATGCTCGACCAGATCGCGCGCCACGGCATGATCGACCTCACCATCGATGCCGACGGCGACCGTCATATCGATGACCATCATACGGTCGAGGACACCGGCATCACCCTGGGTCAGGCCTTTGCCGAGGCCTTGGGCGACAAGCGCGGCATCCATCGCTACGGACACGCCTATGTGCCGCTGGACGAGGCGCTCTCACGCGTGGTGATCGACTTTTCCGGTCGCCCGGGGCTTTTCATGAATGCTGAATTCACGCGTGACACCATCGGCGCCTTCGAGACCCAGCTGGTCTCCGAATTCTTCCAGGGCTTTGTCAGCCACGCCCGAGCGACCGTGCATATCGATAATCTCAAGGGTGACAACGCCCATCATCAGGTCGAAACCATCTTCAAGGCCTTCGGTCGCGCCCTGCGTATGGCCGTCTCCCCGGACGAGCGCATGGCGGGGCGTATTGCCTCGACCAAGGGCAGCCTGTAACCAACACCGTTCGGCCGGCGTGACGCCGACCGGCAAGGAGTGCGTCCAGCATGACGATTGCCATCATCGATTACGGCATGGGCAACCTGCACTCGGTGGCCAAGGCCATCGAGCACGTCAGCCCCGATGAACGGGTCACCATCACGCGGGACGCCCGTGCCATCAAGGGCGCTTCCCGTGTGGTGCTGCCCGGTCAGGGCGCCATCCGTGACTGCATGGGAGAGCTCGAGCGTACCGAGCTGACCGGGCTGGTCAAGGAGCTACTGAGTGATGCCAGCAAGCCGCTGCTGGGCATCTGTGTCGGTCAGCAGATGCTGATGGACAAAAGCGAGGAGAACGGCGGCGTGCGCTGTCTGGGCTATCTGCCCGGCCGGGTCACCCGCTTTGACGACACCGCACTGGACGAGCAGGGCCAGCGGCTCAAGGTGCCCCACATGGGGTGGAACCGCGTGCATCAGCACCACATGCACCCGCTGTGGGAAGGTATCCCGACCGGCGAGCGCTTCTACTTCGTGCACAGCTATTTCGTCCAGGCCGATGACGACGGCCATGCGATGGGCTACATCGATTACGCCGGCAGCCGGGCGCATGTGGCCACCGGCCGCGATGCTGTCTTTGCCGTACAGTTTCATCCGGAAAAAAGTGCCGATGCCGGCCTCAGGCTGCTGGCAAACTTTGTGG